>JBARZO010000342.1:0-3401 GCA_049650165.1 Rubrobacteraceae bacterium | reverse complement strand
CCTGACAGGGCGAGCCCGCCGCCCGCGGCGGCCAACCCCGCCACTGCGGCGCTGCCACTCAGGAGTAGAAAGTTTTTACGTCCGACGGCTATACCACCCTGCGAGTGGGCCTCTCTGGACCTCACGCCTGCAGAAAGTTGCGGCCCGGAACTCTCTGGCTTTTCCACGGCTGGCGCGGCGCCCAAAAGAGCTGAAGAGTGGAGCAAGAAGCCGCTGGCCGCCGTACCGGCCGCCAATGCCCCTACAATGGTGACTACGGTGGCTACGGGATCTACAAACGGCTCGGAGAGAGCGGCGACGATAGCGACAACGCCGAGGACGCCCACTCCGGCGAGCGCGGCGATCGGAGATCTAATGCCCAGATACGCCAGGAGAGCGGCAACCACGAGCGCGCCCAATACCAGGCAGGCAACGAGCACGGGGATATCGGCTGCTCCGAGGGTCTCTATGCCCTGCGTTACCAAAGTACCCGGCGTTAGTACGATGATCGCCTGGGCCAGCGCCACGAACACCGAAGGTACGAGTTCGTAAAACCCGTGTACTAGCTCGGCAATACCGAACGCCAAAACGCCTCCTGCGGCTCCTGCGATACTAGCCCTCGACCTGACGCCCATAATCTAAAAAACCTCCGCTTCGCTACTCTGTAAAACCTAATAAGCTCTATCTACTCTACACCTCCAGTATACGAACGCAAAGTAACTAATGGATTAACATAAGATAAACTTTCCCGGAATTCATCTCCGGAAATCGCCCGCAGCAACCCACATATCGCAGATGTCTTTCTACGAAATACACCTTGTTTAGGATAGCCTCATAGCTCAGTTTTTGCGGCGGGAACACCCGCGTGATCCGACCTCGTAATGGCCCAGGATCGGCGGTAGATTAAAGGTTGGCACCCCCCCGGACGATAACCCTGCCATTGGACTAGGTAATCGGTAGTACTGGGAAAGGGTCTACTGGAGAAGAGCGTACTAGATTTGCAAATCTAGTACATTTGGGGGATGCGCTGTCCTGGTTATCCCCTCTAAGCTAGTCTTTGGGTAGTAGTCGAATGAGCGGAGGGGTGGATGCCGAATTCATCCGCGAGTACAGACGAGAGACACCTGCATCTGGTCGGGTCGCCAGAGGCCGAGACTTCGGCGCTGCATATCCGGATGCTGGGCGGATTTCGAGTCTCCGCAGGTTCGCATGACATAGAGCATCAAGCCTGGAGACTACGTAAGAGCGCGAGCCTCGTCAAACTCCTCGCCCTTCAGCCGCAAAACCGGATGCACCGGGAGAGAGTCATGGACCTACTCTGGCCGGGCTCCAATGCCAAAAACGCGGCCAACAACCTACACCGCACGCTCTACGAAGCCCGCAAGACCCTTGAACCTTCGAACCCCTCGACCGGCCACCTCCAACTACGGGACGAGTACATCGCCCTCTCACCAGAAGTAGAACTCTGGACTGATGTCGACGCTTTCCGGGAAGCGGCGACGGTCGCCCGGAACACTGGAGAGATCACAGCCTACAAACAAGCTATAGACTCGTACAAGGGCGAGCTGCTGCCGGACGACCGCTACGAGGAGTGGGCCGAAGAACCTCGGAGGGAACTAGCGGTCCTGCGCCGGGATCTGCGGATGGAGCTGGCCGCTTTGTACGAGGAGAGCGGCGAGTACCGGATGTCTGTGGTGACTCTGGAAGAGGCATTGGCCGAGGAGCCTTCGCGAGAGGAGATCCACGCGAGCCTCATGCGTCTGTACGCCCTGACGGGGCGGCGAAGCAAAGCCCTGGATCAGTACGAGAACTATCGACGAATCGCCGAGGTCGGCAAAGGTGGGCTGGAAACGTCGGAGATCGAAGCCCTCCACAAGAGGGTACTCGCCGGGGAACTCACTCCCCCGAAAACACTTCATACGCGACCCTCATCCTCGGAGACCGTCAACCCCAACAACCTGCCTGTCTCAAGGACCAGCTTCATCGGACGGGAGCGGGAAATCCGCGAGATCAAAGACCTTTTGGAGAAGACCGGGCTGCTGACCCTAACCGGCGTTGGCGGGGCCGGGAAGACCCGGCTGGCCCTAGAGGCGGCCCGCGAGCTTCTGGAACTATATCCGGATGGGGTGTGGATGGTGAGTCTCGCGCCGATAGCGGCCCCGGCACTCGTACCTCGAACAGCCGCCAGCGTGTTCGGATTACGCGAGCAACCTCACCGTTCGCCGGAAGAAATACTCGTAACCTCGCTGCAACAGAAAGACTTGCTCCTGGTTATGGACAACTGCGAGCATCTGGTGGGAGCCGCCGCGGGGCTGGCCGAAACTCTCCTCGACGGATGTCCTCATCTAAAGATCCTAGCGACCAGTCGTGAGCTTCTCGGGATCGAAGGCGAAGTGATCTGGTCACCGCCCCCACTCTCCCTACCCAACTCGCACAGGGAACTCGACACCGAGTCGCTCGTAGAGGAGGTACGGGAGTCCGAGTCGGCGCGGCTCTTCGCAGATCGTGCGTCTCAGCGCGATACGAGCTTCTCGCTGACTCCAGAGAACGCCGGGAGCGTGGCGAAAATCTGTCGCAAGCTCGACGGCATACCGCTGGCTATAGAACTAGCGGCGGCCAGGGTTGGAGCCTTGAGCGTGGAGCAAATCTCGGAGAGGCTCGAAGACTCTCTGCGGCTGCTCAACGACGGTCGGCGCACCGCCGAGGCACGACAGCGGACGTTGCGCGGTGCCCTGGACTGGAGCCACGACCTCTTGAACGACGAGGAGCGGACGGTCCTACGGCGTCTCGCGGTCTTCGCCGGAGGATTCACCGTGAAGGCAGCCGAGGCGGTCGTGTCGGACGGCGGGATACGGGAGGAGCGCGTACTAGACCTAGTTTCGAGTCTGGTGGACAAGTCGTTCGTGATCTTCCGCGACGGCCGGCATCGGCTGCTGGAGCCGGTGCGCCAGTACGCCTCGGAGAAACTAGAGCAAAGCGTCGAACCGGAAGAGGTGCGGCAGCGACACGCGCTCTGGTGTTCGAGGCTTGCGGAGGAGGCGGAGCCCGAGCTTACGGGGCCGGATCAGGCCAGGTGGATGGACCGCCTGGAAACCGAGCACGACAACCTGAGAGCCGCGCTGGGCTGGGCTCTCGAAGGTGGAGACCCCAAGCTGGGCCTTCATCTCGCGGGATCGCTGTGGTTCTTTTGGTACACCCGCGGACATACAGGAGAAGGTCGCCGCTGGCTCGACTTGGGCATCTCTCAGGCGAGCGATGAGACGGTTCAACTCAAAGCCCGGGCTTTAACCGGCGCGGGATGGATCGCTGTTTTCCAGCGCGATTACGAGACCGCCGAGAGATTGCTGCAAGAAGGAGCCGCGCTCTATCGGGTAACAGGAGACTCGGAGGGTGTAGGGATGTGCCTCTCGAACATATTGTTC
>JBARZO010000341.1:0-15286 GCA_049650165.1 Rubrobacteraceae bacterium | reverse complement strand
CTATCGGGGCGTGGTGATCTCCGTTCTGAACAACGGTCGCACGGTGAGGGTGTCCGACAAGGGACCGGGTATCGAGGAAAAGTCCCGGGCCATAGAGTTCGGCTTCTCAGGCGCAACGCCGGAAGCTTTAGACGAGATACGAGGTGTAGGCGCGGGACTCGGCATAGCCCAGGTGGCGGCAGCCGCGGTGGGAGGCGAGATATCTGTCCAGGACAACATCGGTGGGGGAACGGTAACGACCATCTCCGTTCCCGAGTCAGGAACAGCAGGTGCCGACACTACGGCCCCTGCTGCGGAGCCCCGCCAGTATCCCGACGGTGTGCCCCGTATGAACATCTCCGAGCGCCAGCAAAAAGCGCTCATAACGGTTCTCGAATGTGGCGAAGTCGGTCCTACTACGGTGGCCGACAGATTGGAGATTAGCGTAAGTACCGCGTATCGGGATCTATCCGTATTAGAAGAGCACGGGCTCGTGCTCGCCGACGAAACTGGGAAACGTTTGATCTCTCCGCTCGGCCGGGATCTGGTCGAAGCTATCGTCGGCTCTTGGGTGAAGTAGATATTGGCTGTCCGAATGGAAGAAGTGTGGTCTGAGGTTCTGGATCGTGTTTCAGAACACATAAACACGCCTTCTTTCAAGGTCTGGTTCGAGGGTACACAGCCGGTAGACCTGGCTGATAACCAGCTAGAGATTTCCGTTCCCAACTCGTTCGCCAAAGAGTACATAGAGAGCCGCTTTCGTCCACTACTGGAGGAGGCTCTAGGCTCCATATTAGAACGTGGCGACTCCAGGTTGATAGTAAGCATCGGCGGCCAGCGAGGCTCCGCGCCGGACGGCAACGGGGCTTCGGCAGCCGCCGAGTCCGTACTGAAAGCCCGCACGCCGGTGCCGTCTAAGGAACGGTATACCTTCGACAGCTTCGTTATAGGGGCGGGTAACAGGTTCGCCCACGCCGCGACGCTGGCAGTGGCCGAAACGCCTGGTGTCGTTTACAACCCACTTTTCATTTATGGGGGAGTGGGGCTCGGCAAGACGCACTTGCTGCGTGCTGTGGGTTCCTACGTCGAGGATCAGGACCCCAGCATGCGCGTCCGGTACGTTACCTGCGAGCAATTCACGAATGATTTCATAAACTCCATGAGGGACAACGAGCCGCTCGGTTTTCAGAAGCGCTACCGGGAGAAAGACGTGCTCCTCGTGGACGACATCCAGTTCCTGGAGAACAAAGTGGAGACCCAGGAAGCGTTTTTCCACACGTTCAACTCGCTGTACGAGGAGAACAAGCAGATCGTTATAGCCTCCGACCGGCACCCCAAGTACATACAAACCCTCGAAAATCGTCTCATAAGCCGCTTCGAGTGGGGTTTGGTCACAGACATCCAACCTCCCGACCTGGAGACCCGCATAGCTATACTGCGCAAAAAGGCAATTATGGACAACCTGGAGGTAGACGACGAGGTGCTGACCTTTATAGCCTCCAAAGTCTCCACCAACATTCGTGAGTTAGAAGGCGCTCTGGTCCGCATTCTCGCTTACTCCTCGCTCTATGGGCGCCAATTGAGCGTGCCGCTGGCCGAAGAGGTGCTCCGGGACATACTCCCGGACTCTGACTACCGGGAAATACCGGTGGAGCTCATACAGCATGAAGTCTGTCGATACTTCGGTGTCGCGAAGCAGGATCTGATCGGCGCCAGCCGGACCAAGGCTTTCGCCTACCCGCGTCAGGTCGCCATGTATCTTTGCCGAGAGATGACCGACGAGTCGCTGCCCAAGATCGGGAAAGCCTTTGGGGGCCGGGATCACTCGACCGTAATGCACGCCACCAGCAAGATAGCCAACCTCATAAACAGCGACCGCGATGCCTTCAATCAAATACACGAAATCACCTACCACGTCAAAAGCAAACGGTAACTCCATTTCGACCTCATACTCTACAGAGAACCCTTTTGCCCCTCCCCTGAAGGGTACGCACTTTGTAACAAATTACAGCCATAGAAGGCCAAAGTTATCCACAATTCATCCACAACTCGCCGCCGTCTTGTGGATAACTCCACGGTTTTTATCCACAGTTATGTCGACTTATCCACAGAACTTGTGGATAACTTTCCCAACCTGTGGAAAACCATATACGTGAATTCGTATATGCGGGCTTCGTATGAGTACATAGCGATACAGCTTGTGGATAAACCTGTGGATAAGAGGGGTAAAAACTGTGGATAAACTTGTGGATAGTTTTGTGGATAAGCTCGTCCTGTGGATAAGTCAGGAGTTATCCACATTTTGTCCACAGGATTTTCTGAGTTATCCACAGTTTTGTCCACAGGCAAGAAGAAGGCTGCGAGTTTTAGGTAAAGGGAATTTTGGGGGTTATCCACATATCCACAGACCTTATTATTATTAGTATTCTAATAGATATATGGTTTAAGTAGTAGTAATAAGGAAAGAAGGAGGTAACCATGAGGGTAATTTGCAACATCGAGCGCTTTAGTAAAAAGCTTGCTCTGGTATCGAGAGGTGTGTCTGCGAGATCCGCTGTTCAGGTACTTGGCGGAATACTGCTCGAAGCAGAGTCCGAGTCAATAAAGCTCTCGGCAACGGACATGGAATTGTCCATACAAACTTCGGCGCCGGCGGAGGTCGAGGAGGATGGGCGGGTGGTTATACCGGCCAGGATCTTCAATGACATCGTGCGGTCGTTGCCGAAGGGGGAGTTCTCTTTGGAGCACGATCGGTCGGCGGGCACGGTAAAGCTCGCGGCGGGGGAGAACGAGTACACGATCCGGGCTTACGCAGCAGAGGACTTTCCCCAACTTCCTCAGTTCGACGAGGAGAACTCTTTCACGATGCTCGGGGAGACGTTGGTCGAAACCGTCGAGAAAGTTTCGCGGTCATACTCGCGGGACGAGACGCGACCGGTGCTGACGGGCATCCTCATCAGCTTCGAGGAGTCCCGGGTGCGGATGGTGACGACGGACTCTTACCGGTTGTCCATAAAAGAGAGCGAGCTGGCGAGCACGTTCGACGGGGAGCGGGAAGCGATAGTGCCCGCCCGAGCCATGCAGGAGGTTGGAAGGATCTTCTCCGGCACGGATGAAGAGCGGATCGGGGTCGCACTCTCAGAGAACCAGGCGCTCTTTAGCGTGGGGGACGTGTTGCTCGGCACACGCCTGATCGATGGGAACTTCCCGGAATACAAGCGGCTGTTACCGACGACCTTCGAGCGGAAGATCTCCGTGGACCGGGAGGAGTTGATGGGTACTCTGCGCCGGGTAAACCTCTTTGCCCAACGCCAGACTCCGCCCGTCCCGGTGAGCCTGGTGTTCTCGGACGGTGCGGTCGAGGTCATCGTGAAGAATGGTGAGATAGGGGAGGCCCACGAGAAACTGCCGGCTTCCAGCGAGGACGACTTCAGCATCTCATTCAACCCCGGATACTTGTTGGATGGGGTTTCGGCGGTCGATACGGAGAACGTACTCTTCAAGCTCAACGAATCTCTGAAACCGGGCCTGATCGTGCCCGGCTCCGAGGAGGGTAATGGGGATGGCGAAGAGACGGACTTCCTGTACCTGATCATGCCGATGCGAGACCCGGCGCAGGGCTAACCTGCCTTGGAACCAGAACTGTCCCCCGGAACGACGCTCGGCCAGGCGCTCAAGATTTGGGGTGTCGCCGGGACCGGTGGCGAGGCTAAAGTCCTGATCCAATTCGGCGAAGTCCTTGTGAACGACGAGGTAGAAACCCGCCGCGGTCGTAAACTCCAGGAAGGCGATGTCGTCGAGGTGGGGGACGAGCGGTTGGAGGTCCGTTGACGACCTATCTCCGGGCGCTCAGGCTCGTCAATTTCCGCAACTACTCCGACGAGACCTTCATCCTCTCTCCCGGCCTGAACGTGATCGTCGGCGACAATGCCCGGGGCAAGACGAATCTCATCGAAGCCATCTCTTTTGTCGCGACCGGCTCCACGCCGCGCACCGCAAAAGAGAACGAGGTCGTTCACTGGGAGGAAGACTTCTGCCGCGCCGAAGCCCGAATAGCCCTGGAAGGTGGAGAGCGCGCCGTCGCCATCGGATACGCCCCAGGACAGAAGAAGCGATTAACGATAGACAGTGTTCCTTCACCTTCCCTAACGGAGTACGCCGCCGGCGGTGCCGGGGTGCGAGTAATTCACTTCTTCCCCGACGACATCCGCATCGTCAAAGGTGCGCCCGCCGACCGCCGGGAGTTCCTGGATAGCTTACTTTCGTCGCTTCGGCCATCCTATGCTCGGGCCGTCGCCGACTACGCAAAAGCCGTTCAACACCGCAACCAACTCCTCCGGCGCATCCGGGACGGGTTCTCCTCAGAGAAAACCCTCGCTACCTGGGACCGGAAGGTAGCGGAGTTCGGAGAAATGGTTCTCGAAGGCCGCTCGGCGGCGGTAGGCCCCCTGGAAGAACTGTTCAAAGATTCTCTGAGGGCCCTGTACGGCTCCGAGAAGGCCGCGCTACGCTATTCCTATAGCGCACCTCTCGAAAGCTATTCGGAGACGCTCAGAGAGGCTCACAGCGCCGACATCGAACGCGGCACGACCTCTGTTGGACCACATCGCGATGACTTCGAGGTGACACTTGGCGGGGTCAATCTGACGACCTTCGGTTCGCAAGGGCAGCAACGGTTGGCGACGCTGGCCTTGAAGTTCGCGGCCCGGGACTACGTGCGGCGAGAAACCGGGGAAGACCCGATCCTGCTCTTCGACGACGTGATGAGCGAACTTGACGAGCAGCGCCGGGAGTACCTGGCCGACTACTTTTTGGAGAGCACCCAGGCCCTTATATCGACCACAAACCTCGAATATTTCCGACCGGACGTACTCGACAAGTCCCGCATCATCCGTATATCTGGTGGTTCGGTTGCAAATGCTACAATAGGTAGTACACGAGAGTAGCGGTGTGCAGCGCAAAAAGGCTTATTTAAGCGCCAAACATAGAAATACCCCGTTTGGAAAGCTTCCGGAATGTGTTACAATCTGGCGGTGAAAAGGTATGTCGAAAAAGTTTGCGCTGTTCCTATGAAGTTCCAAGTTTGAGGAGGATTGTCTCTGTTGGTGGATAAGACGGCGGTCAAGAATTCCAGTAGCTCTTACGATGCAAGTTCCATCCAGGTTCTGGAGGGGCTTGAAGCCGTCAAACGGAGGCCGGGTATGTACATCGGGTCTACCGGACCCAGGGGATTACACCACCTCGTCTGGGAGATCGTAGACAACTCTATCGACGAGGCACTGGCGGGGCATTGCTCGGAGATCTTGATCACCGTTCACCAGGACAACTCCGTCTCCGTGACCGACGACGGTCGAGGAATGCCGGTCGGCAATATGGAGAAGTACGGCAAGTCCGCTACCGAAGTCATCATGACCACGCTGCACGCTGGCGGTAAGTTCGACGGACAGGGCTACAAGGTCTCTGGCGGGCTTCACGGTGTCGGGGCTTCAGTCGTGAACGCGCTTTCGGGGTGGCTAGAGATGGAGATCCGGCGCGAGGGGCATTTGTGGAGCCAGCGCTACGAGCGCGGCTTTCCGCAGGGAGACCTTACGCAAGACCGGAAGCTCAGAAAGGGCGAGGGGACCGGAACCACCATTAGCTTTATGCCGGACCCGGAGGTGTTCACCGAGACTCAAGAGCTCTCGTTCGACACGCTGAGCCGGCGTTTCCGCGAGTCGGCGTTTCTGAACAAGGGACTCAAGATCCGGCTCGTAGACGAGCGTGAGGAAGACCGGGATGTTACCTACCAGTACGAGGGCGGCATCCGGGACTTTGTCGAGCACATAAACGAGTCGAAAGACCCGGTCCACAAGACCATCTTCTACCTCGAACGCGAGGATGAGGTGGGGGAGGTCGAGGTCGCCCTGCAGTGGAACTCGGGCTTCCAGGACTCGGTCTTTACCTTTGCGAACAACATCAACACCCACGAGGGCGGGGCGCATCTCTCCGGTTTCCGGGGCGCGATCACGCGGACCGTCAACGACTACGCCCGGAGCAAGGGACTCATCAAGGAGAAAGAAGACAGCCTTACCGGTGACGACATCCGGGAGGGGCTGGCAGCGGTCATCTCCGTCAAGCTCTCCGAGCCCCAGTTCGAGGGGCAGACAAAGACCAAGCTCGGCAATACCGAGGTCAAGGGCCTCGTAGAGACCAGCGTCAACCGCTACCTTGCGGAGTTCCTGGAAGAACGTCCCGGTGAGGCGAAGTCGATCATCGGCAAGGCGTTGCAGGCCGCGCGGGCGCGGCAGGCGGCCCGGAAGGTGCGCGACACCATCCGGAAAGGTTATCTCGAAAGCTCGACGCTGCCGGGTAAGTTGGCGGATTGTTCGTCGAAGGACCCGGAGCGCAGTGAGATCTACATCGTCGAGGGTGACTCGGCGGGTGGTAGCGCCAAACAGGGTCGGGACCGAAATTTCCAGGCCATACTGCCGTTGCGCGGCAAGATTCTGAACGTCGAGAAGGCAAACATGAACAAGGTCCTCTCGAACGTAGAGATACAGGCCATGATCTCCGCGATCGGGGCCGGCGTTGCGGAGACTTTCAACCTGGAGAACACCCGGTACAACAAGATCGTCATCATGACCGACGCCGACGTGGACGGGAGCCACATCCGAACGCTGGTGCTGACGTTCCTGTTCCGGAACATGCGGGAGCTTATCGAAGCCGGCTACGTGTACATCGCCCAGCCGCCACTCTATAAGGTCACGCACCAGCGTAAGGACTACTACGTCTACAACGAGCGCGAACTCCAGGAGACGTTGGCCCGCCTCAACGCAAACGGCAACGCCAGCATCGGACGCTTCAAAGGCCTCGGAGAGATGAACCCCATACAGCTCTGGGAGACGACGATGGACCCGGAGCACCGGACGTTCCTGCAGGTAACAATCGAGTCGGCGGCGGTTGCGGACGAGCTGTTCACGGCGCTCATGGGCGACAAGGTCGAACCGCGGCGGCTCTTTATTGAGGAGAACGCTAAAGAGGTGAAGAACCTGGATGCTTGATACTTTCGCGGGGAACGTACAGCCCCACTCCATAGAAGACGAAATAAAGGACTCGTTCCTCTCGTACGCGATGAGTGTGATCGTCTCTCGCGCCCTGCCGGACGTTCGAGATGGCCTGAAACCGGTACACCGCCGCGTCCTCTACGCGATGCACGACATCGGCCTGCAGCCGAACCGGCCGTACCGCAAGAGCGCGACGGTCGTCGGTGAAGTGCTTGGTAAGTACCATCCGCACGGCGACTCATCGGTCTACGACACGCTCGTGAGGCTCGCCCAGCCGTGGTCCATGCGCCACCCGCTCGTGGATGGACAGGGCAACTTCGGGAGCGTGGACGGAGACTCGGCGGCGGCCATGCGCTACTGCGTTACCGGCGACACACTGGTGAGAACCGTGGACGGCACCCGCCGGATCTCCGATTTTGCCGAGGTGGAGCCGGATAGTGAGACTGAACTGGATGTAGAGGTCTTGAATCGGGACGGAGACCCGGTAAGCGCTTCCAAGCTGTTTCACAGCGGAGATCATCCAACGCTGAAGCTCCGGACCCGCCAGGGATACGAACTTGTCGGGACAGAGAACCATCCGGTCCTCTGTCTCAGGGATGTGGCCGGGGTGCCGATGTTACTGTGGACGCTGCTAGAAGAGATCGAGCCGGGAGACCAAGTTGTACTCAGCCGTGCTTCAGGTGAGGAAAGCACCACCGAAGACTCCCCCCGCGATAGAAAGCTCGGTTTGCTGGCCGGCGCTTTCGTGGCCGAAGGTTGGTCTTCTGAGACCCGCGCCGGCCTCAATAACGTAGACGCGGCGTATTTCGACCAAGTGCTGATGGCTTACGACGAGCTCGTGGGAGGACCACGCTACGTTTACGAGCGCGAGTTGAAATCCGGCAAGACCATACACGAACTTGACGTACATAACATGGAGAAATTCGAGGAAAGTCCGCTCTCCGAACTTGTCGGCTTCAAGAGCGCGAAGCGGCGCGTGCCAAATTTCGTCTGGGAGGGCTCTACCGCGCTAAAGCGGGCGTTCTTGCAGGGCGCTTTCGAGGGCGACGGTTCCGTATCGCTCGCGCCGCGAAGCTCGGTGCAGATAGTTTACTCGACGAGAAGTTCCGAACTGGCACGAGACTTGCAGATCCTGCTGCTGGAGTTTGGGGTCGTGGCGAAGCAGGCCCGGTACAAGAACGGCGAGATCAAACTGTACATCACCAACCGCCGCGACTCCCGCCTGTTCGCAGCTCGCGTCGGATTCTTTGGAGTCAAGCAGGAGAAGTTGGAGTCCGCGCTGGCCTCGGTCCCCGAAAAGAGCCGGGCGATGTCGTCGGACTTGATTCCTCATCTCGCCTCATACGTCCGCTCGGACGGCGCGGTTGGTGACGAGAATCGCCGTTGGCTGGACCGCAACAACCTAGATCGGGTCGAGCGTTGGGACGTCGGCGGCGCGGCGATCATGGACCGCATTGAGTCCGAAGAAGTCAAGGCCGTCGTCGAACCGCTCGTCTCCGCCGGTTACTACTACGCCGAGGTCGAATCGGTGGAGGAGGCGGGCGTGCAGCCGGTCTACTCGATCCGGGTAGATTCCGAGGACCACTCGTTTATCACGAACGGCTTCGTTAGCCACAACACCGAAGCCCGCCTCACCCGCATGGCGACGGAGATGCTGCGGGACATCAGTTCCGACACGGTGGACTTTGCCCCGAACTTCGACGAGAGCAATCGCGAGCCGGTCGTGCTGCCGGCCCGGTATCCAAACTTGTTGGTCAACGGATCAGATGGCATAGCGGTCGGGATGGCTACCAAGATCCCACCGCACAACCTCGGTGAAGTCATAGACGCGACCGTGGCGCTTATCGACGACCCGGAGATGGATGATGAGGGGCTGACTAAACACATCAAGGGGCCGGACTTCCCGACCGGCGGAATCATAGTCGGGCTTCGTGGGATGCGGGATGCAATCGAGACCGGACGCGGGTCGGTGCGGGTGCAGGCAAAGGCGCACACCGAGCAGATCAAGGGTAACCGAACCCAGATCGTCGTCACGGAGATCCCCTATCAGGTCAACAAGAGCTACCTGCTCCAGAAGATCGCCGAACTCGTGAAAGACAGGAAGCTAGACGGTATTTCGGACCTTCGAGACGAGTCCGACCGGAACGGGATGCGGATCGTCATCGAGCTAAAGCGTGACGCGGTGCCGAAGGTCGTCCTGAACAACCTCTACAAGCACACCCAGATGCAACAGAGCTTCGGGGTCAACCTCGTGGCGCTCGTGGACGGCGTGCCGAAGACGCTTTCGTACAAGCAGGTACTCAGGCACTACGTCGCCCACCAGTTCGAGGTCGTCACCCGCCGGACGCGCTACGAGCTGGAGAAGGCCCAGGCCCGGGCGCACATTCTGGAAGGCTTGCTCATCGCGCTCGATAACCTCGACGAAGTCGTCGAGACCATTCGGCGCTCGCAGAACCCGGAGACGGCCCGCAAGAACTTGATGAAGGCTTTCGAGCTTTCCGAGCGGCAGGCGCAGGCGATTCTGGACCTCCGGTTGCAGCGGCTCACGGCGCTGGAGCGGAAGAAGGTCGAAGACGAGCATAAAGATTTGCGGGAGAAGATCGAGTATCTCGAAAGCGTTCTAGCCGACGACGACAAGGTCTACGGGATCATCAAGGAAGAGTTGCAGGAGACGAAGGCGGCCTACGCCGACGAGCGCCGGACGGTCATAACCGCCGAGGAAGGCGTGGACTTCGACGTGGAGGACCTGATCGCCGAGGAAGAGATGGTCATCTCCATCTCCAACGGCGGCTACCTCAAGAGCGTCCCGGTAAATACCTTCCGCAAGCAGGGCCGCGGTGGGGTCGGCGTCGCCGGGATGGAGTTGAAAGAGGGCGACTACATCGAGCACCTCTTTATCACGACGACCCACCACTACATGCTCTTCTTCACCAACCGGGGCAAAGTGTATCGGCTCAAGGTCCACCAACTTCCAAGGATGGGCCGGACGGCGAAGGGACGCCACGTGGCGAACCTGTTGCCGCTGGCGCAAGACGAGCACATCGCTACCGTCATCGCGACGAAGGAGTTCAAGGAGGCCGAGTACCTGCTCTTCGCGACCCGGAAGGGTGTGATCAAGAAGACCGCCTTCCTCGACTACAACACGCCGCTCAAGGAGACGGGCATCATCGCGATAAACCTCTCCGACGGCGACGAACTCATTGGCGTACGCCACGCCTCCGAGAACGAGGAAGCCGTTCTCGTGACCCGCAACGGTATGGGCATACGTTTCGAGCAGAGTGAGACGCGTCCGATGGGCCGGGCGACCGGCGGCGTCAAGGGCATAACCCTCAAAGGTGGCGACGACGTGCTCTCGATGGACGTTGTCTCCGAGGGTGCCCCGGACGACCTGTTTATGATCACCGAGAAGGGCTTCGGCAAACGCACGGCACTCTCGCAGTTCCGGTTGCAGGGTCGTGGGGGACAGGGCGTTACGGCGATGAAGACCAACGGCGACCGCGGCAATCTCGCCGGCGTGCGGGTCGTGAGGCCCGGCGCGCACGAGTTGGTAATGGTCTCCAATTTCGGGACCACCATCCGCATGGACGCAGACTCAATATCCCGCCAGGGCCGGGCCGCCCAGGGAGTGCGGGTTATGAACCTGCGCGAAGGCGACGTCGTAAGCGCCATCGCCCGGGTAGCGTCTACCCAAGGAGCCGAGGTGAACGGCGACGCGGACGATCTGACGATAGAGGCCATAGAAGAGATAGCAAGCGAGAACGGTGGAGGGGAAATCAGTGGATGACAACGCCTGCAGCGGCGTGGTCGAGTGCACGGCGCTCGTGCTGGCTGAGAGCTGCACAGAATTAGACGGACGGCTCACGCTTTTCGGGATACTGGATGAGATACTCCCAAACAGCGAGGGTGAGACTTCATTCGTGGTCTACGCCAAGTTCGAAGGGTGCGAGCACGCCGGCGACCAAGAGCGCCGCGCCCGCCTCCTGCTGACCGACGAAGAAGGCGAAGTGTTGATCGAATCATCCGAGTACTCCGTCTGGCTCGAAGGCGCTGAAGAACCAGTGACAATCGTGGCGGCTTTCGAGCTACCCGAAGAGTACGAGGGCCGGGACCGGCTCTTATGGGTAGAGGCGGTTCTCGACGAAGAGACCCTCGCCCAAACAGCGGTCAGGTTACACGATCGCTACAACGTATAGAACATTCGAGAGGCCCGGTTTTCCGAGCCTCTTCTTCTACGTGAGGAAAACCTAAATGAACGAAGATCTTGCAATTTTCATCGACTGGGAGAACATCTACATCTCCACGGTCACGGAGTACAAATCCAAGCCTAACGTCTCGGCAATTCTGGAGAAAGCGCGTGAGTACGGGCGCATCGTATCCGCAACGGCCTACGCCGACTGGACCGAAGGAGACTTCCGTCAGGCACCACCCACACTGTACTCAAATGGCATAACACCGAAGTACATCTCCGCCCGATACTTTCCCGGCGGCAAGGCCTCCAAGCGTCGTACCAACTCCATAGACGTCATGTTGGCGGTGGAGTGCGCGGACTTCCTTCACAAGCACCCGCAGGTCGGAACCTACGTGCTGGTTACGGGTGACGGAGACTTTATTCCGCTAGTCAGCCTGCTACGGAGCCAGGGGAACATAGTCGTCGTTATAGGGGTTTCTGAGGCGACTTCGTACCACCTGATCGAGTCCGCCGATCACTTCATCTCCTACGCGTCACTCTTGGAGGAGGAACGCTCGGCGCGCGCTCGCGACCAGGAACCGAAGAAAAAAACCGCCGACCCTTACGAAGAGTTGGTTAAGGCGGTAAAAACCTTGAAGAGCGGCGGCAAGGCCCGCGTGCTGGGGCAGGTCAAGCAGCAGATGATCGTGCAACTCGGTTCGTTCGACGAGCGGAATCAGGGCTTCAAGAAGTTCAAAGACTTTGTGGTCGAGGCTGAGCGGCGTAACCTGGTGAACACCGTTGATCAGGACCTGGAGCTCCAGGTCTTCCTACCCGACGAGAAAGTACCGGAGCAGAATGAATCGGACTTGGCCTCCGAAGAACCGGAAGAAACCCCGGTTCAGAGCAACGGCCAGGCCACCTCTCCGGAGCGAGTCCCAGAGGACAGTGAGCAGAGATCCGACGCCCGGACGGAGTTCGACCTGCTGGAGGATCTCACGCCGTACGAGCTACGCACGGTCTGCAAGAGCGTCGCCGCCCTGCGCCAGCCCGCCTCTTTCGTAGAGATTTTCAGCAGCATCCGCGAACTCGACGAGCGCGGAGAATTGGAGCTATCGCGAGAGGAGATCGGGGAGGTCATAAACGCGATGCTCGGGGCCGATTTCCTGAACCAGGTGCAAGCCAAGCCCTATGAGCAAGCCAAAGCCGACATGACCCTCTACGCCCTGGACACGGAGCGGGAAGAGATCAAAACCGCCCTGAACGGTAACTGACTCCGCTGGAGTTTCTTGGCTCCCGTCCGTCTAACCGAACCTCATCGCTCTACGGCTTCCCACGTAGCAGGGGAGCTTGCAGATGCCGGCGCAATAGCTGTCGTTGTCGTCGGCAGTTTTGCCCGAGGAGAAGCCGGTCCCGATTCGGATCTTGACCTACTGGTTATCGGCGCCGAGTCTTATCTGCCGCAGTTGAGCCTTCGTGACGGCCTGATCCTGTCGGTGAGCTCGCAGCCGTTCGAGATACATCGAGAGTCTTTCGGACAACCGGAGTTGATGTGTAACGCAGTCTCCGGATGGCGCGAAGCCTTAGTGTTACACGACCCGGAAGGACTTGCCGCCCGCCTGATACGGGAAGCAAACGACTGGAGTTAGAACCCGCATGAGCGGAGCTGCGATCTGTGGGTGGCCGAGAAAGTCACCGGATACGCCGAAGAAGTTGTCAAGCTCGTCGCGGCGCTCAAGAACGATAACTGTCCTACAGCAGCCGTCCAACGTAACCTCCTGGCGGTGCATCTAGCTACCGTGCTCGCCGTCCACCACCGCCTTCTTTACGACTCCGAAAACCACCTCTGGGAGCTCGTCGCAAGCCTGATGGGCAAGGAATGGAGCCGCAATCAACATGCTGCCCTGGGACTACACGGGGAGACTCTAGAGGCGTCCTGCACAGCGGCATTGAGTCTGTATAAAACGGCAGTGGCTGACGTCTATGATCTATTCAACGATCGCCAGAAGGCTGTTGTAGAACACGCCAAAGAGCGTTGTCGGCAACTTCAATCCGCCAGCTTGTAGACTGTGAGCGCCGCCAAGACCAGCGCCGCCGCAATCTGAATCAGGGACACACTTACAGTAGAAAGTACCTGGATCGCGGAGACGCTGCGCAACAAGAGTTGAACAAAGACTATGCTTCCGAAACCCACGGCGAACCACAGCCCGGCCTTGACCTTGTACCCTTCGCCGCGCTCCTTCCAGGTTGCAACTCCTAGGAGGGCTGGTACGTAGAAGAGTAGGATGAGAGGTACGAGACGAAGCACCTCGACGGCGATGTTTATGAGAGTCTCCACAAAACCAGTCTACAACAGAGTTTGCGGGGAACAGGCAGTTGCCCGTAAGATACGAGTTCTAGTATACTTATGAAATTCAAAGAAGGTGGTACGAATGGGAATCAATCAACGGGTCTCGCTCAGGAAATTTACGGAAGACATTCGGCGGTGGGTGGATGAGGGTCGCGGGGACGACTGGATCGCCAGCGCCCTGGGTACCAGTCCCTCGTCGGTGCAGTCTTTCCGATCGCGAAATGCGATCTATCGCCGGGATCACGGATCGGTGCTCTACGATCCCAAAGACTACGGCTCTTTCGAGGGAGCCTTGGAAAAGGAGAAACCGGGGGTGTGGTTCGATCCATCGGTTGGAGATGACCCGCACTGGAAGAGCCACTGGGACGACGCTGGAAAGGTAGAGTTGCGGATCACGCCGAACAAGATAATCCTGATCCGCCGCGGCAAAGCTCGTTAGAAGCATACGTTAACGATATAATCTAAGGCGGTCACGGGCCGTCTGAACCGCCGCTGCGTCCGGTTTTGTCGGGTGTAGAGGAAAGTCCGGACTCGCAGGGACCCGGAACCGGGTTCCGAAAGGCCGCTCGGGCTAACAACCCGAGGGGCGGACGGGTGTAAGCCCTCCGCCACGTCAAGTGCAACAGAGAGTAGACCAGCCGATGGCCGATGGGCAACCCCTATTGGCACAGGTAATGGGTGAAAGGGTGGGGTAAGAGCCCACCGGCGGTACCCCGAGAGGGACCGGCCAGGTAAACCACCGGTGCGAGCAAGCCAAAGTGTCCCGGAGCTTCTTCGGAGGTGTCCGGGCGGGTAGGCGCAGCTACCGGCCCCGCGAGGGAGTCGGAGCCCGGGGAGAAATCCCCGGAGATGGATGGCGGTTTAGAACAGGATCCGGCTTACAGGACGGCCCGGACCACGTTTTTTCGTACGATATCTCGGAACGCATTCACAACAAGTAATCGCGCATTCCTCTATACTTCCCGCATAAAGAAGCGTTGAGTACATGCGTGCAGAAAGCGAGAACAGAACTTGGCAAGTATAGCTGCCGCAACCAAGAGGCTGCCCTGGTGGGTGGGTCCGATCACGGTCACTGTAGTGTTGACGGCTTTCGGGATTTATTCGTTTTATGTAGCGATCTTCGCCCAGAACCCTCAATATGAAGACTACCTGCTCTCACCTTTCTACTCCCCGCAAGTCGGCACGCCTTTCGCGTGGCTCTCGCCGGCGGTCTTCGTGCTCTGGATACCACTCGGATTCCGGGCGACTTGCTACTATTACCGTAAGGCTTACTATCGGGCGTTCTTCTGGGATCCACCAGCGTGTCAGAGTCAGGCGCAGCAGCGGGAGCCGCGCAGCCCGGAGAACTATAACGGTGAGCGGGCGCTCTTTGTGTTGAATAACATCCACCGCTACTTTCTTTATGGGTCTATCCTCGTGGTCGCCTTCCTCGCTTACGAATCAGTGCTCGGGTTCTTTCCTGGCGGCGGGTTCGGGATGACCATCGGGTCTCTGGTGCTGGTCGCCAACGTAGTGCTGCTCTCCCTGTATACCTTCTCGTGCCACTCGTTCCGGCATCTGGTGGGCGGCAATAAAGACTGCTATTCGTGCATGCCAGGCGGCAATGCCCGGCGCAAGACATTCAACGCGGTCAGCGTGTTGAACGGCCGGCACTCGCTCTGGGCCTGGCTGAGTCTGTTCATGGTGCTGTTTTCCGACGTGTATATAAGAATGTTGATGGCGGGCTGGTTTACGGACCCCAGAATA
>JBARZO010000340.1:0-3929 GCA_049650165.1 Rubrobacteraceae bacterium | reverse complement strand
CCTCCAGCCGGTGCGAAACGTAGACGACTCCGACGTCGTTGGAGGTCAGATCCGAGATAATGCCGAACAGGCGACGGACTTCTTCACCCGCGAGCGATGCGGTCGGCTCGTCCATAATTATTGCCTTGGCGTCGCCCATTAGGGCTCGGACTATCGCCACGAGTTGACGGTTCGCGGTCGAAAGCTGTTTGACCGGCATGGTGACGTCGAAATTGACATCAAAAGACTCAAACTGGCGCCGGGCCTCCGCTTGCATGGCTCCCCATCCCAGACCGCCCCAATTGCTGCGAGGCCTGTCACGACCTACAAAGAGGTTCTCCGCTATAGACAACTCGGTAAACAGGTTCAGCTCTTGGGGGATCATGGCTATGCCGTGCTCCTCGGCCTCGCGGGGCGAGGAAAACTGGCTCTTCTGGCCGTCTACCTCAAAGCTGCCCTCGTCCGGCGCGTGAACCCCGGCGACGATCTTCATCAGCGTGCTCTTCCCCGCGCCATTTTCACCAACCAGGGCGTGAACTTCGCCCGGCCGCAGGTCGAAGTCCACATTCTCTAAAGCCACAGTCCCGCCGAACCGTTTCGTTATGTTTTCAAGCTTGAAGGTAGGAGTTGCCGAGGTCGTGGCCGCAGCGCTTCCGCTCTCACTCTCAGAACTCATGGTTTCACCGAACCCACGACGGGCCTATGCTTTTCAGACACTGGACAAGCGATCTCCGCTAAGGTCGTTCTCTCCGTTTCCACAATTCTAGGCATTCTCTCCTCCGATCAACATGGGCCCGGCCTCTACAACTTGCCGGAACCGGTCTCTCAACTCTTCCCATCCCTCTGTCTCTTCGGGAATGTAGCGGGTAACATCGCTGGAGCGCCGAATGGTCGCCCGTATATCTTCCAGTGAGTCGAGGTAACCACCGGCCAGAGCCTGGACCATCGCATTACCCAAGGCGGTCGCTTCGACCGGGCCTGACAGCACCGGTAGCTCCGCCGCATCGGCCGTAAGCTGGCATAGAAGCGAGTTCTGCGAACCACCACCCACTACGTGTATGGTTTTGACAGACTTTCCACTCAACTGGGAAGCTTGCTTCAGCACCTGTTGATACTTGAGCGCCAGGCTCTCTAACACGCAACGCACCACCTGCCCCGGCTCTTTCGGTGTTTCTTGTCCCGTCTTTTCGCAAAACTCTTTGATGCGTGACGGCATATCTCCCGGGGAGAAAAAAGCGGGGTGGTCTGCGTCCACTACCGCCCCGAACGCCGGGGCCTCTCTCGCCAGACGTTCGAGCTCATCGTAGGAATACTCGTGACCTTCTTCGGCCCAGGTCTTGCGACACTCTTGCAAAATCCAGAGTCCCATGACATTCTTGAGGAACCGGGTTCTATCACCAACCCCTCCCTCGTTGGTGAAGTTCAACTCCATCGCTTCCTGAGTTATGACAGGTTTCGGCGTCTCCACACCTACTAGTGACCACGTCCCGCTGGAGATGTAGGCGAAATCGTCTCCTTCAGCGGGCACCGCCACAACGGCGGAGGCGGTGTCGTGACTACCCACTGAAATAACAGGGAGACTCTCACCGAGACCCACCTCTTGTACTATCTCTGGAAGCAGGTTACCGAACTCCGTCGCAGGAGGCACGATCTCCGGAAACATGTGCGCCGGCAGGGACATTCTGTCCAACAGTTCCCACGCCCAATCTCCAACTTCCAAGTCATATAGCTGCGTCGTCGTGGCATTTGTAAACTCGCAAGCCTTACGTCCGGTTAGCCAATAGCCGATCAGATCCGGAATCAAGAGTAGACTGTCCGCAACCTGGAGCAGAGGAGAATCCTCCATAGCAAGTAGCTGGTAGAGGGTGTTTATGCGGATGAACTGTATGCCGGTGGTCCGGTATATTTCTTCCTCCGGCACCCGCTCGAAGGCCTGTTCGATCATGCCTTCCGTACGGGGATCGCGGTAGTTGTAAGGATTCGATATGAGGGTCCCCTCCCGGTCCAGGAGCGCGAAGTCCACCGCCCAGGAATCTATGCCGACGCTCTCTATCCCCTCCACTTCCTCGCCGGCCTTACGCAGCCCCTCCTTCACCTCAGCGAAGATCCCGAGCACGTTCCAGTGCAACCCATCGTTCAACTTTACGGGCTCGTTGGGGAAGCGATGTATCTCTTCGAGTTCGACGTAACCATCTTTAAGACTGGCCGCCAGGACACGCCCACTCTCGGCCCCGAGGTCTACGGCCAGGAATGTCGGGCCGGCTGTCAAGCTTGACTCACCGGATGGGCCATAGTAGTCATAAGCGTCAGAGCCTCCTGGGATGTATCCATCCGGGAGTGTTGGATGGTAACGGGCACGCTGCTCTCCACCCGCAGCGCGTATGCAACGCCTCTAGGTATCGAGACGCCACCGAGATGCTTGGGAAGGTCCAGGCGCAAATGAAAGGTTCGCTCAGGAGGCACAGTGACCCGAACATCCTTTATGGGCTCCCGGTCCTCAAAGTAAACCGAGACGAGAAGCCAGGCCTCTTGGGTCGAGGTGTTCAAGACGCAGATCGCCTCGTGACTCTCCTGCGTTCCCGAACTCCCCTCCGGCAGAAAGCCGTCCGGTATGAGCCAAACCCGCGCCCCTTCGCTCACGAAGCCTCCCTGCATATACCAGAGTGCCTAACGCTACACACGGCGCACCTCGACTCCCTGGCGCTCCAAAGCCTCCAGGTCAGCTTCGGCGCAGTCAGCCGCCAAAACCAGACTGATATTCGAGACGTTCCCTATGAGGCTCAGGCCACGGCGCCCGAACTTCCTACCGTCGATGAGGAGTATCGGATTTTCTGAACGCTCGATCATGGCCCGCTTGACCTCGGCTTCTGACGGGTCAGGGTCGGTCATCTCTCCTTCGCGCGTCATCCCTTTGACGCTCAGCAAAGCTATGTCCGTGAAGTGCGCCCGTACCATCTGAACCGCATGCGGCCCAATAAACGACTTCGTCAACTCCTTGAAGGATCCACCGATCCCGATAAAGCTAGCGTCCGACACCTCAAGGGTCTTGAGTAGCTCCATAGCCGGCAGTAAGTTGGTCAGAAATGTCGCCTGTTGAGTGCCGGTGAGGATATACTGCACCGCGTAGTATGCAGTGGTGGACGAATCTACAAACATCGTAGAGTCCGGCTCTACGAACTCAGCAACCGCTTCAGCCAAACGATGCTTGGCCTCCACCGCCTCGGTCAGACGCTGCTCGAAAGAATCTTCGTGGCCCGCAGAACCGGGGAATATGGCGCCACCGTGGGTCCGCCGAGCCTGACCAACCCGCTCCAGGATGTCCAGGTCTCGCCGGGCCGTCGCCGCCGAGATCCCAAACTCCTTCTCCAGGGTCGTTACGGTAGCATTACCAGCATCTCGAATGAGCTGCGCTATCCTCCGACGCCGCTCTTCTGGAGTCGTTGCTCGATTTTCTGACGTTTTTTGCTCTGTTTTTGCCATCCAAACCCCTTTGCGCTCAAAAAGCGTGATTCTTTTTTAACAGAATGTAGGATCTGGCGCAAGTGCCTTTGCGTCGGGTTTTGGTTAAGGTCGGCTCGCTTTGGAGCCTAAACCGAGAATGTTTGTTTAGAGTTTGTCGTTGGCTGGGTTCATCAGGTGGAAATTTCGTATTCGGCGGTTCTATTGCGGAGAAAAGAAAGCCCGTCCCGGATTAGGGTCTCTGGGTCGCCGACCACGTCTCTCCAGATAGCGGTCGCTCCGGCGATGTCTTTGTTGATCGCCGCGTCCAATCTCCCGCCCAAATAAACGCGTGGGCTCCGAATAAAGTCATTGCTCACTCCTTTCCAACAGCAGTAGGCTACCAAGAAGATGACAGAGGTGAAGGCTGTTCCTGTGAGAGATTTTTGAGACCGACTACAAAAGGAGCGGTGCGCATTTACCTCCTCGCAGCCATCCTGCTACACTGATAT
>JBARZO010000339.1:0-2690 GCA_049650165.1 Rubrobacteraceae bacterium | reverse complement strand
AGCATCTACTATGTCTTTCACTCCATTGAAGTCCAGGACTACGTAGTTGTTTATCGAGAGATCGGTAAGGTCATTGAGGGTCTCTACCATGAGCTCAGGGCCACCGTAAGCGAAAGCGGCATTGATCTTATCCTCTCCGTAACCGTAGCCGGGGATCTCTACCAGCGTATCCCGGGGTACGGATAAGGCTCCTTTGCCGGACTTCGCTACCAGGATCGTGTCCGAGCGGGAACCTGTAGAGTCTTCCGCTACTCCCGTTCCTCCAGACTCCCGGGTATCGCTACCCAGGAGAACTACTCTTCCCCCTATTGGAAGCAGGAGGTACGCAAGAAAGATCAAGAATACTAGCAGCAGTAGGACGACGACAGCTCCCATGCGCCGCCTCCGGTACACTCTACGTGAGTCTCTACGTGAGTCCCGACGAGTCTCCTGCTTTGGGTGGAAACGACCTCCTGCTTGTTCGCGTTCGTTTCCCCTATTGTGGGGATACCTGTGAGGTTTGCCGCTACGCCCCGTCTCGAATCCTTCCGTACTCACGTACTCACGTACTCACGTACTCACATTCCTACACCACTGCCCAGGGTAGAAGTGTGAGCGAAGCCGAGACACACTTGTAGGCCACACTGGTAGATCTATAGATCGTGGGAGAGCACGTTGACAGTTAGTTCCTGTTCTCTGCGGTCTCGCAGGAGGATCCGGAGCATTCTCGCAGCGTATCCAGGCGACTTTCCAAATTTTGGAGAAGAGCCGGGCTCGCGCCAGAGTATTTGTTCTCAAGTTGGAAAGGGTCCGACCTTAGATCGTACAACTCCCGTTCCCCATTACTGTACTCGACATACAGATGGTTTTTGGTTCGGATAGCCTTTAGATTAGGGTCAGTACGGCCTAACTCATCACCCCCTGCCTCATCTTGACCTGCTTTGGGATCCGGATCACCTCTCAGCGATCCGCTCCATGAATTGCCTTCGTTGGTGGATGGTGATCCCACCTCCGCTTGCAGCCCAGGGGAGGATTCCACTAGGAAGCCTTCTCTCCATTCCCCGGTAGTGGAGCTAGTGGATGCACGTTCCTCGCCCGCGGGTATTTGACCAGTGTCCAACAGTGGCACCAGCGAGCGTCCGTCCACGAACTCCGGTGGCTCACCACCGGCGAGATCCGTGAAGGTTGGTGCCAGATCGTTGTTCAATACCATGTGCTCTAAAGACCGATCTTCAGGAACGTCCGGACCCCGAACTATTAGAGGCACCCGGATATCCTCTTCGTAAGCCGTCCACTTTCCTATCCCCAGCCTATGCGCTCCCATGTGAAAGCCGTTGTCTGAGGTGAAAAAGATGTAAGTGTTCTCAAGCTCACCAGTCTGCTTCAACTCGTCTACTACGCTACCGATTGCGTCGTCAACGGCCAGTAGAGACCTCAGGCGGTTACGGTAGAGATTGTCTATACGAGATATTTCTTGCCGGGTCAGTTTGGGATTGTCGCGCACCCACTCTGGCTTATCCGAGACATCTTCTTCATTGAAAGACGGTGGACGCGGCGCCGAGACATTTGAGAAAGCGTCTCTGTAACGCTCGGGTGGAATAGCCGGCTGATGAGGAGCTTTCGTACTTAGAACCATGAAGAAAGGTTTGCTGTAGTCTGCTGTATCGGCTGTCGTTTCTCGATGGTTCGTATATTCATAGTTATTTCTATTCTGGACGTAGCCGGTAGCCTTGTCGGCGAGCACATCGGTAATGTGGCGTTCTTTGGGATCGTAGTTGGTGATCTTACCGTTATCGCTGATCCGGTTGCTGAGGTAGTTACCAGCTATGGCGTGCCACTGATCCCATCCTTTGGGGACATATGACCTATCGCCTGTACCTCCGTAGCGGTTGAGATACTTACCAAAGAAGGCCGTTTGGTAGCCTTCCTCCTTCAGCCACGTGGCAACCGTGGAGTCCTCCCGGCCCGAAGCTCGGAATTTGGGGGTGCCACCGTGAGGGGGTTCGTTTGTAAAGATCTTGTGGTTGTGAGTGTACTGGCCGCGGAGCATCGTGGCCCTGGATGGACAACACAGAGAATTGGTCACGAAGGAGTTCTCGAAAGTGGTGCCTTGCTCCACTAGCAGCGACCTGAGATTTGGCATGCGCGAGATAGAGTCGGCGTCCAAATCGTCGGTGTAGATCATAACTATATTTGGACGTTTGAAGGCGCTGGAGTTGTTCTTGAGGTTCTCTTGCTTTTCTACTTCCGGGGCACACGCAAAAACCAGAAATGCTGCGAGGATTACGAGGAACGTCAGGTAAGATCGTCGTTGCCAGCGCTGGTTTGCGTTCAATAGTTCGTGTTGTTTCTATTCGAGCTATTCAAGTTTTGTTCGGTTCCTTTCTGTTAAAGCTGGTCAGCCGGCTAGGGTTTCACGCGTGCCGACTACCGCTGAACTAATCGCCGAGACTGCCTCAAAGACAGCGGCACATAGGCAACTATACAGGAGCTTTATGGGCCTGTATGAACCTTTATGGGCTGATGACGGTGAACCCCGTCACCCGGCCAATGGTTGACAAAGTCGAACTGCTAATAAACTATCTGTAGATATGCTTACGCTAGTCCTTTTCGTTCTCGGAGCGATACTACTGATCGTGGGTGCGGAGCTTCTGGTGCGTGGAGCCTCCTAGCTTGCTGGGGCTTTGGGTATCTCGCCCCTAGTGATCGGC
>JBARZO010000338.1:0-9815 GCA_049650165.1 Rubrobacteraceae bacterium | reverse complement strand
CTACAGGCCTCGCGACGTTCCACCCCGGCAAGACAACCCTACGAAAAGTGTTCAAGAGGCTTCGATTTTCAGGAGGTAAGGGTGAGAAAGCTCCGGACGAGCCTAACCTAATCGTCTACTCTCCACTCACTGCGCCACCTACCTGGGGAGCGTTCCGGAGCCTCAATCGCAAACTCTTCGCGCCTCGCGTAGCGCGTGACCTTAGGGAGATAGTCGGTGAAGATCCCGTCGTCATCGCCTACCCACCGACCCGGACGACCCTGGACATTATCTCCCAACTTCACCTCCGTCTCCTTTATTACGATTGTTCGGAAGACTACGAAGGCTTCCCCGGCATCCCAAAGGATATAGTGGCTACCGAGCGCGAGCTACTTATCAATGCGGACCTCATCTCCTGCACTGCGCCGTCTTTGCTTCAAAAAGTCCAGACCCTGAGCCCTGACGCCTTTCTCAGCGGTCCCGGCGTAAACTACGAACAGTTCGCGGCCCTACAAGACGAACATATTGGTAGGTCTCGCACCGTATGCTACTTCGGCCATGTGGGCCGAGAACGCATAGACCTGGCCGTATTCCGGTTAGTCGCAACGGCAGGGTTCGAGGTGCGGATCGTTGGCGGAATTGGTGAAAAGGAGAGGCGGTTTCTAGACGCGCCCGGCATCGACTATCGCGGAGAGGTTCCGCATGATGAGTTGCCGAATGCCCTCGCTGGCGTAGACGTTTTCTTGCTCCCTTACCTGGACAACAAGCTTACCCGCGGCATCTCGCCGGCCAAGACCTACGAATGTCTGGCTACGGGTAAACCTGTGGTGGCGAGCCCGCTCCCGGCTTTGCAGATGCTCGGAGATGGCGTGTACCTGGCTCGTGGTCCGAGAAAATTTGTGGAAATCCTGCAAAACTTGGACAAACTGGAGACGAAAGAGAAGATCCGGGCCCGGACAGATCTTGCCCGTGATAATTCCTGGGAAGCCCGTTTCGAAGAGATAGAGAAGAAGCTGTGGGACGCGCTAGAGAACGGATAGACGTACTCGGGGTTGGTGTGGACCCCTTAACGGTCGAAGAACTTCACGCAGAGATAGGCCACTTTGTCCGGGAGGATGGGCATGCACTCGTCCTCAACGCCAACGTCCACTGTCTGAACCTTTCTTTCAAGGATCGCAGTCTGCGAGACCTGCTGAACGACGCCGAGATCGTTTTCTGTGACGGATCTGGGGTGATGCTCGCGGCGCGTATCCTGGGACGCCGTATACCGGAGCGCATCACCTACGCCGACTGGATGTGGCAATTGGCTGCTTTCTCCGCCGTTGAAGGTATCTCTCTCTACTTCTTGGGAGCCCGTCCCGGCGTCGCGCGGAAAGCGGCGGAACATCTCAAGGAACGCCATCCGGATCTGAAGATAGCCGGCGTCCATCACGGCTACTTCGATCATACTCCCGGAAGCCCGGAGAATGAGAATGTTATAAAAGAAATCAACGACACAGCCCCGGACATTCTGGTGCTCGGCTTCGGGATGCCGCTTCAGGAGCGGTGGCTGATGGAGAACTGGAGCCGGATAAATGCCAATGTCGCACTCACTGGCGGGGCCGTTTTCGACTACCTCTCCGGCGAGTTGCGCCGGGGGCCGAAGATTCTTACCAACAACGGCTTCGAGTGGCTGGCGCGCTTGCTGATCGAGCCGGGACGTCTCTGGCGGCGATACGTAGTCGGAAACCCACTTTTCCTGCTGCGCGTCCTGCGCCAACGTTGGGTTCGGTAAGGCGGGACAGTTGCGAAAGCTCGCGGTCGTGCAGAGCAGGTCTGCTCCTGCAAAGGTATCTCAGGCATCGTGTACTTTACGAGGCAGTAGCATATATCCTTGAGGTTCGATATCCGAGGTTAGCAGTTATACTGCGCTGTGATGGGCCTCTAACCGGAGCTTTATGAAAGACATTGTGAAGAAACTCCTCAACGTACCGGCGCTGCGGCGCTCTGTGAGCGTTGTCGTCCTGATCCTTATAGACGCTGCGGCGCTGTTAGCGGGTCTCTTCGGGGCCGAGTACCTGGTAGGAGGCGGCGACCGGGTAGGCGAGATTATGACCCTAATCCCGCTATTAGTGGGTGGATGGGTGGTCATCTTCGCGGCCCACGACCTCTATGACAAGGCGCGAACCCGGCGAGACCCGGGGGCTTTGATCGGGGCTGTGCTCTCTTGGGCGGGGCTGGTGGTGCTGGGGTCTGTGATCTACCCGGAGAGTACCCTGGCTCTGGGAGAGGTGCTGTTGACCGCCCTCTTCGCCCTGATACTGGTAGGCGCTCTCAGGTTGTTCTACGAGCATGGGATAGAGCGGATCTACCGTAGAGGTCTAGGTCGGACTACCGCGATAGTAATAGGAAACTCCGAGGAACTGGATCGCATCCGCCAGATGCTGGACAGAGACTCCGGTAGTTACACTTGCGTAGGCCAGTTGAATATCGAAGACGGACACGTGGATTTCCCGGCGCTCCGAGAAACTCTCGACGAGACCGGAGCCCGGAGCGTCATACTCGCCGGCGCCGAACGTCTGCCGGATGAAGAGTTGCTGGACCTGTTGCGATCCGTGCGCTTGAGGGGCTTGCGAATGCGGGCGGTGCCTGGCGCTATAGGCTTGATGCGTACCCGCCCCGTGCTCTCCCGGAGTGGTGGAACGCCGTTGCTGGAGGTAGGTTACCCGCAACTAGACAACACCCAGAGAACCCTAAAGCGCGGGCTGGACGTGGTGGGATCTCTGGCCGGGCTGCTATTCCTGTCTCCGTTGCTCCTAGCGGTATCTGTCGCGATAAAGCGTGACTCGTCCGGGCCTGTATTGTTCCGGCAGAAACGAGCCGGAGTGGATGAGAAAGTCTTTATCTGCTACATGTTCCGTTCCATGTACGAGGACGCCGAGCGGCGGCAGGCGGAGCTCGAAGCCCAGAACGAGGGGGACGGCGCGGTATTCAAGATAAAAGAAGACCCTCGCATAACACGGGTCGGGCATTTTATCCGCAAATGGAGCATAGATGAGCTGCCCCAACTCATAAACGTCTTGAAGGGTGAGATGAGCTTGGTCGGGCCCCGTCCACTACCGATGCGAGATTTCGAGCGGATGAGTGATTTGCACAAAAAGCGGCTCGCGGCCGTACCGGGAATGAGCGGGTACTGGCAGATTAGCGGCCGCAGCAACCTGTCCTTCGACGATATGGTGCGGCTAGACCTTTACTATATAGAGAACTGGTCTCTTTCCTTTGACATCAAGATCATCCTGAAAACCGTCGGTGCCGTCCTTCGCCGCGAAGGCGCCTACTAGACTACGCGGAACTTCTTGTAAGAAGGGATAAAGAAGTGTAAGTTTTGCCAGTGGTCGGTTTCCGTTTGCTGAAAAAGCTAGACGGGTGTTCAGAAAGGGACTTTTGGTAGAAGAATTCAAGGTAGGAGTGGTTGGTGTTGGTTACGTGGGATTGGTGACCGGCGCGTGCCTGGCGCACCTGGGCCACTCCGTTACCTGCGTCGATACAGACGAAGAGAAAATCCGCAACCTCAAGCACGGGCAGATACCGATCTACGAGCCTCACCTGGAAGAGATGGTTTCGCAGGGTGTAGAAAAGAAACATCTCTCCTTCACCACCGAACTAACAGAGGTGGTGGGAGAAGCGGACATAGTCTTTATCGCGGTGGATACTCCCCAGGGCGAAGATGGATCGGCGGATCTCTCCAGTGTTGGAGTCGTGGCCCGGAGTATCGGTCGGACACTTGCTGAGTCGAGTCGAGAAACTTCTCTGGTAGTGGTCAACAAGAGTACCGTGCCCGTGGGCAGTGGAGACTACGTCTCGATGCTGGTGCGGGATGGGGCGGCAGAGGGTGGCAACGGAAGTGTAGATTTCCGTGTCGTTTCCAATCCGGAGTTCTTGAGGGAAGGAAGCGCAGTATACGATTCGTTGTTCCCTGATAGGATCGTACTGGGCGCGGACGGTCGGGACGCCCTAGACACGATGCGCGCCCTATACAAACCGCTAATAGAGCAAAGCTTCCCCACGCAGATGGACCCGAGACCCCGGGTCGCCGTGCCGTTCGTAACGACGGACCTTGCGAGCGCCGAGATGATCAAATACGCCGCCAACGCTTTTCTGGCGACCAAGATCAGCTTTATAAACGAGGTTGCTAATATCTGCGAGTTGGTCGGGGCCGACGTAGAAAGTGTCGCCACCGGTATCGGGCTCGACGAGCGTATCGGGCCTCGTTTCCTTAACGCCGGTATTGGTTGGGGCGGCTCTTGCTTCCCGAAAGATGTATCAGCCCTACGGTCGATCGCCCGCGAGTACGATTACGAGCCCGCCATCTTAGACGCCGCCGTTGCTGTAAACACCCGACAACGCAAACAGGTAGTAGCCAAGCTGCAGCGGGATCTCCACACCCTCAAAGGCAAGCGCATCGCCCTTTTGGGGCTTGCTTTCAAACCCAACACCGACGACCTCCGTGAGGCGCCTAGCCTGGACATAGCGCGTTCCCTGGACTCTTTGGGCGCGTGGATCGTCAGCTACGATCCGGTGGCCGGCAAAATCGCCAAGGAGCAAATGCCGGATCTCAGAGTGTCGTTCGACCTGTACGAGGCTCTGGAAGGCGTTCACGCTGCGGTGGTGGTAACGGAGTGGGAGGAGATTCGAAGCCTGGATCTCGAACGCGCTGCTGCTCTAATGGCGTCACCGAAACTCATCGTGGACGGCCGCAACGCTTTGGACCCCGCTGCCGTGTCGGCCGCCGGGCTACTCTACCGCGGCTTTGGTAGTGTCTCTTAAGCGCCGGGCCCTCGTCACGGGTGGAGCCGGGTTTCTCGGGAGCCACTTATGCGAACGGCTTCTCTCCGAAGGACGACAAGTTATTTGCATGGACAACTTGCGGACCGGCTCGCTCGGGAACCTGACGACTTTCCAAAACGACGCGGACTTCGAGTACGTAGAGCATGACGTAACCACCTACATAGATATACCTGGCGAGTTGGATGAAGTCTACCATTTCGCCTCTCCAGCGAGCCCGGCAGACTTCGAGCGCATCCCGATCCCGATCCTAAAAGTCGGTGCTCTGGGCACATACAATTCTCTGGGACTCGCCAAAGCCAAAGGGGCGCGTATGGTGTTGGCTTCTACCAGCGAGGTGTACGGAGACCCGCTCGTTCATCCCCAGCCGGAAGAATACTGGGGCAACGTCAACCCCATTGGCACGCGCGGTGTCTACGACGAAGCAAAGCGTTACGCTGAGGCCATTACGATGGCCTACCATCGCCACCACCGGGTGGATACCCGCATAGTCCGTATCTTCAACACCTACGGCCCCCGGATGCGACCCGACGATGGGCGTATGATCCCGAACTTCGTCCAACAGGCGCTCTCGGGGGAACCCCTCACCGTCTACGGCGAAGGTCTCCAAACTCGTAGCTTGCAGTACGCCGACGACCTCGTAGAAGGCGTTATACGTCTAATGCGCAGTGAAGAGACCCGTCCCGTGAACATTGGCAACCCCGTTGAGTACACGGTGCGCGAAGTTGCTGGCTTGATCCTGGAGCTTTCCGGCATTGAGAGCTCCATCATGTACAAGCCTTTGCCGGCGGACGATCCCAAGCAACGCTGTCCGGACATAACCCGCGCCCGAGATCGATTGGGATGGGAGCCACGCGTCTCAGCCCGGGAGGGGCTAAAAGATACGATAATCTGGTTCTCTAAACAAAGAAATTACCAGCCTAACTCTTCGTAGTACGAAAAAGCTTTTGGTATTGAAAAGGCTTTCTGCCGAGGCTACACGACTCGTTTGCTTTAGAATGTGCTCCGGTGTTGCTGAAATGAGCTAGTTTGTCGAGGAATGTCCGCGTGGATCGCACCCTTACAAGGAAAAATTTTCTAAGGGTCGCGGGGAGCGGCGTGGCCGGCGCATCGCTTCTGGGCGCGTCGGCGGCGAGTACGGGATGCAGCTATCTTCCGAGTGGAGGTGCGAGGATGAACGTTATATTGGTGATATTGGACAGCCTTCGCAAGGACCACATCGGGGCCTACGGCAACGACTGGATTCGAACCCCAACCCTCGACGCCCTGGCGAAAGAGAGCCTGAAGTTTACTCGGGCTTACCCGGAGTCTATACCAACCATCCCCGCCCGACGGGCGATCCACACGGGGCAGCGAACCTGGCCGTTTCGAAACTGGGTCCCCCAGAAAGGCGAGACGTTCTTTCCCGCCGGCTGGCAGCGTATCCCCGAAGACCAGATAACGCTCTCCGAAACCCTGAAACCGGAGGGATACAATACCGCCCTTATCACCGATACCCAGCACATGTTCAAGGCCTCGATGAACTTCCAGCGCGGCTTCGACATCTTCGATTACATCCGGGGTCAAGAGAGGGACCGTTACCGCTCACCCTTGAGGATCTCTGAAGACGTTGTAGACCGTTATACGGTGGACGGCAACGACAGCGGCATGAGGGCCAAAGTCCGCCAGCACCTCGCCAACACCACCTACCGGAAAAAAGAAGAAGACTGGTTCGCCCCGCAAGTCTTTACCCGGGCCATGGACTACCTGGAGGTCGCCCGCGAAGCCCAGCCGTTCTTCCTCGTCGTCGACAGCTTCGACCCGCACGAGCCCTGGGATCCGCCCAAGAAGTACGTCAACCTCTACGATGAGGGCTACCGGGGCTCCGAGCCCATAGTGCCGAACTACGGCAATGCTAGCTGGATATCCGAACGTGAGACGAAGAGGATGCGAAACCTCTACGCCGCCGAAGTTACCCTGGCTGACCACTGGCTGGGGAACTTTCTGGACAAAGTAGAAGATATGGGTCTTAAAGAGAGCACTCTGCTCGTGGTCATCTCCGACCACGGCATAGCCCTTGCCGAACACGACGCCACCGGCAAGCCTTTTTTCGCACTCTGGCCCGAACTCACCGACATACCGTTCCTCGTCAGATACCCTGGTGGCGAAGGCGCCGGAGAAACCAGCGACTACTACGCCTCCACCCACGACGTCGCCCCGACGGTGCTCGGGGCACTGGGCATCAAGCCGCAACAGCCGATGCAGGGCCAGGATCTCGGGGCGCTCGTCAAGGGGGGCACGCCCGAGTCTCGGTCGCACTTCACCTTGGGCTACAACGACTACGTCTGGACCCGCGACGACCAGTACGTCATGTTTAGCCTCAACGACGGCTCTGACGCACGGCTCTACGACTTGCAAGAAGATCCGGAAATGAAAAACAATATCGCCGACGGCAATCCGGGTGTAGTGAAACGCATGTTCGAAGAGTACGTTCTTTCTGATGCCGGTGGTCCTCTACCAAAGTACTGAGGGAGAATAGATTTGCTGTCCACATTCTTACGGGGTCTCGTTCGTTGGAGTACGTTGCTGTGCATCCCCGGCGGCGTGTTGTGGGCGCTTTCCCCGCTGGGCATCTACCTTTCAGAGTACCGTTACTCCACTCCCGCTGTTTTCTGGAAACTCTTTCCGACGGCGCCGTTGCTCATGCTGGTTGGGATGGTGGGGCTATGGTTCTGGATGCGTGCACCGGGATGGCTGGAGAGAGTAAGTTTCGTGACGGTAATAGTTGGGCTCTTGTTGGTGCTGGCCGGAAGTGTGGGTAAGTACTGGTTCGGGTTGGATGATTTCTATCTCATGACGGCCCCCGCTTACCGGACGCTTCGGATCGGGTTCGTAGTGCTAACCGCTGGCTCGATGCTGCTCGGCGTGGTCTCCGCGCGCAACAGATCCCTGCCGGTTTGGGCCGCGCTTCCGTTCGCCATAGCGTCGCTTGCCGGCCTCATCTCCGTATCCTCCGACTTCGGATCCCTCGGGGCGGGGATGTGGATGCTCTTTGGCATTGGGTGGGCCTGGATCGGGGCCTCCTTGCTGGTGGCGAGTCTGTTCGCCATTCGACGCAAACGCCGGGTACGTTGATCCAGCCCTCCCGGACGGGAGACTGCATAATCCCATCCGAAACCCTATAATCTTACGCCGTGACTTCTGACAAATTCCCAAAAGCTGGCGAACTCGGCCCCGAAGATGAAGCCCTGCGGGATGACCGACCCGGAGAAGCCGGCACAAAGCCTCCTGAGGGAGAAGACTCCTATGTCGCCAAAGTAGCTCGTGGGGCGGGTATCAGCTCCGTTGGGCAGGGTACGGGCCGGGTTCTGGGAGTCGTTACCCAGGCCGTGCTGGCTCGGACGTTTGGGACGTCGCTCTTCGGGATTTACACGCTTTGCATCGCCATCGTGAGTGCGGCCAACATTCTCTCGCAGTTCGGTCTCGACAATGGCGTGGTTCGTTACGTGGCCCACTACCGGGCCCGGGAAGACACGGCCAGGATGCGCGGGACGATCATCCAGGCCGTCTGGATCACGTTCGGGATCAGCCTGGTGGTGGCAGTTGCAATCTTTTTCGGCGCGGGATTCTTCGCGAGCGCCTTCGAAGAGCCGAGACTCGAATCGGTTTTGAGGTACTTTGCTTTCGGCCTGCCGTTCTTCGCCCTCATGAGCATCCTGGTATGGGCCACCCAAGGGTTTCAGACCGTCACCTACGCGACCTATACGCAGCAGATACTGCGCCCACTGATCTACTTCGTCTTCGTGGTCGGCGTGTATCTGCTCGGCGCTTCTTTGGCCGGGGTCGCTGTCGCCTACGCCGTCTCGATGGCTTTGGGCGTCTTGATCGGACTGTACTATCTCCGAAAGCTGTTTCCGCCGCTCCTCGAACGAAGCGTGCAACCGAAGTTCGAGACCCGGGCGCTCTTCGCCGTATCGCTGCCGATGAGTATCTCCCGGGTAACCCAGTACGCCAACAACTGGAGCGCGGTGTTGATTCTTGGCATATTCCAGCCGGCGGCTGCGGTCGGGATTTTCCAGGTTGCTTTCCGGACGGCGACGCTCGCTACGCTAGTACGCTTCGCCTTCAACGGCATCTTTTCCCCGATCATCTCGAACCTTCACTCCCGTGACATGACGGAGGATCTCGGCCGACTCTACAAAGACGTGGCACGCTGGACGTTCACGGGAGCCTTCGGGCTTTTCCTCATAATCGTCCTTCTCGCTACGGAGATCCTGACGATATTCGGTGGCGAGGGATTCACCGCCGGATGGACAGCCTTGATACTGGTTGCCGGAGCTCAGCTTTTTAGCACCTCCGTCGGTCCTTCGCCTCGGATGCTAGCGATGACCGGGAACCAGAATGTCGTGATGCTGGCGACCGTGATCGGTGCTAGCACCGGCGTCGCGCTCTGCTTCGCCCTGGTACCGTCCTATGGACTACTCGGTGCGGCTATCGGGGCTTCGTCGGCGATCATAACGGAGAACACGCTGACCGTTATTGCCGTCCGTCGGCGACTCGGCTTTTGGCCGTACAACCTGAATTTCCTGAAACCGCTCGCAGCTGGTCTCCTCGCCGCCGGAGCTGCGTATCTGTTTAAGGAGTTCGTCTCCCTACCCGGCCTATTGCCGACTGTGGTCGTCGTTGGCGGCATCTTCTCAGTCCTCTTTCTGACGTTGCTATTCTTACTCGGTCTCAGCGAAACGGACAAAGAATTTCTCAGGACTTTTTGGGACGTTGCAAAACGATTGCTCCGGCGGGGAAGGAGCTGAGCCGTGGACAACGGACGGACAAAGGTGCTCTACATTGTCGGGCTCGGGCGGAGCGGCAGCACGATCCTCTCTAACAGCCTCGGCCAGATCGACGGCTTCTTTTCGGCGGGGGAGATTTGCTACATCTGGCGTCAAAACTTTATAGAGAATCGGCTCTGCGGCTGCGGCCAGCCGTTCGACAAATGCCCGGTATGGACGCAGGTCGTGAAAAAAGCCTTCCCC
>JBARZO010000337.1:0-4623 GCA_049650165.1 Rubrobacteraceae bacterium | reverse complement strand
CATCAGGCTTTCGCCCATTGTGCAAGATTCCCGACTGCTGCCTCCCGTAGGAGTCTGGGCCGTGTCTCAGTCCCAGTGTGGCTGATCATCCTCTCAGACCAGCTATACATCGTAGCCTTGGTGAGCCATTACCTCACCAACTAGCTAATGTACCGCGGGCTCATCCCTCGCCGGATGGCCGAAGCTACCTTTCCTCTACTTACCATGCGGTTTGTAGAGCGTACGAGGTATTAGCCGGAGTTTCCTCCGGTTGTCCCTCTGCGAGGGGTAGATTACCCACGTGTTACGCACCCGTTCGCCACTTTACTCACCCCGAAGGGCTTTCTCGTTCGACTTGCATGTCTAAAGCACACCGTCAGCGTTCGTCCTGAGCCAAGATCAAACTCTCCGAACTAACTCACTCTACCGAAGCAGAGTTGAAGTTATAGTTGGTGCGGGCGATACCCGCTAGGCGATCCACATTTCACTCTCGGACCGCAGAGAGTCAATCTCGGCGTGTTAATTGACAGGTTCGTGTATTACTACCTTATCTTTCGCTGCTATTCAGTTTTCAAAGCCTCAAGCCCCTCGCCTCTCGGCGGAGCTAGAAAACGGTAACGAACCTCTTTTTGGCGACTAAAACGCCCACCTTTCGGCGGGCCCGGTGCCTACTCCCAATCTGTCGGGAAGACTACCTCAAGCGCCTCAATTCGGTTTTCAAGTCGTTTACCGTCATGCCTTGAGGAGTATACCAACCTCCCCGTGGTTGTCAACTGATCTTTAGAGATTAAAAGTGACTCTCTAATAATTGTTTGCTACAACCACGTCGGGCATTGTAGCAGGTAGCTACCAGATGTCACGCGTCGGCTCCGGAAAGCTTTGCGTAGCGACGTTTCCCGACTTGCAAGACCTTATCTTGCAGGGTTTGCGTCTCCAGAGCCAGTTTTTCGTCTTGGATCACTTGCCCGTCTAGTCGAACAGCGCCGCCTCGAATAAACCTGCGGGCTTCGCCGTTTGTGTTGGCGAATCCGGCGAGGGAGATGAGGTCCACGATCCACACTTCATTGCCTTCCGGCAACGAGACTACGGGGGCATCGTCAGGGACCTCACGACGGGCATGGGCGTCAAAGGTCCTTTCGGCTTCTTCGATCGTAGCGGCACCGTGAAACCGTCGCACTAGAGAACGGGCGAGTTCGCGCTTTTGTTCGACGGGGTCGGCTTCCGGGAGAGGTTGGTTGAGAAGGTGGGCGTAGTAGTCGGGCATGAGGTCGTCCGGGATGCGCATGGTTTTGCCGAACATATCCTGCGGCGGATCTGTTACGCCGATGTAGTTGCCTAAGGACTTGCTCATCTTCATCGAGCCGTCGGTGCCAACTAATAGAGGTGTAGTCAGTACGCATTGAGGGCGCTTGCCGTGGTACTCCATGATCTGACGCCCCATCAGCAGATTGTAGAGTTGATCGGTGCCGCCGAGTTCTACGTCGGCGTCTATGGCCACTGAGTCATAGGCTTGCATCAGGGGGTAGAGGAGTTCGGTCAGGGAGATCTGGTCTCTCGAGGCGTACCGTTTGGAGAAGTCGTCACGCTCCAAGATACGGGCCACAGTGACCGCGCGGGTAAGCGCTATGACGTCGGCCAGCGTGAGCGGCGCGAGCCACTCCGAGTTGTGCCGGACTTCGGTACGCTCCTGGTCGAGAATTAGATAGGCTTGATCCAGATACGTTTCGGTGTTGTGCCGAATCTCTTCGTCGGTTAACACGGGACGGGTCTTGGAACGGCCTGACGGGTCACCGATGCGGGCGGTGTAATCACCCACGATCAGGACTGCCGTATGGCCGAGATCCTGAAACTCGCGGAGTTTCTCCAGTACCACCCCATGTCCCAGGTGTATATCGGGGGCTGTAGGGTCCAGGCCAAGCTTGACTCGCAGAGTTTCGTCGCTTTCGAGGCGACGTTCGAGTTCGTCCCGGGGGATCACGTCAATAGCATTGCGGAATAAATTTTCAAAATCCATGCGACCAATTTACCGTATCCGGGGCGGGTGTGACAGAGCCATCGCTCGTGTAGTATACGTTTTCGATGGCGCGTACCCGTCAGAAACAGGGTTCCAAGACTCGCAAATGGTCCGATGCCGGGAGAACCGTTCACCACCTCTCCAACTCCAGAAAAAAACGTACGGCAAAGAACAGCTTCACCCATAAATTGCTGTGGGGTCTCATTATTCTGGTCGCCTGTGTTTTGGTTGCGGTCTTCAGCTTCGGTTTCGGGGCTTACTTCGGCCTCATGAGGAGTGTGGGGGAACCAAAAGAACTGGAAGTAAAAGCTACGGCCCCGACTTACATCTACTCCCAGCCGCTGGGAGATACTGATGGGTCGCGGCGGGTTATCGGGACGATCTTTCACGGGGAGAACCGTAAGACGACATCGCTAGACGAGATGCCACCGAGTCTCCTGAACGCCCTGGTGGCAAAGGAAGATGAGCGGTTCAGGGAACACGCGGGGGTGGACCTGTGGGGGATCATGCGGGCGCTCTACGTAGATATCCGGGCGGGCGAGGCCGTTGAGGGGGCCAGCACGATCACTCAACAGTACGTCCGAAACGCTTACCTCACGCAAGACCGAACAATCGTGCGGAAGCTCAAGGAAGCGGCGATAGCCATAAAAGTGGAGCGCAAGATGGGTAAAGAGGAGATCCTGGGCAAGTACCTAAACACGGTGTATTTCGGGAATAACGCCTATGGGGTCCAGGCCGCATCCGAGACCTACTTCGACAAGCCCGCGAAAGACCTGACGGTTGACGAGTCGGCCACCCTGGTCGGTCTTCTCTGGTCACCTTCGAGCCTCGGAAGCGACCGCAACGGAGCCGAGGTGCAACGCAACCTCGTACTACAAAAGATGTTCAATAACGGATACATCGCCGAAGGCGCGTACACGCAATCCCTGGATAAACCACTACCACAAAAATGGCCGACGGCCCCCGTGCTCGACCGGGGACTAGACGGTTCCCAAGTGAGCCGGGAGTTCGCGGGGCTCGTACAAGAAGAGCTCGTAGACGAGTTGGGAGCCCGGGCGGTCTTCGAAGGTGGGCTGGAGGTCCACACCACGCTGGATCTTGAAGCCCAGGTCGCCGCCAGAGAAACGCTCTATGGTCCTGCAGGATACCTGGCCTACCCAGACAATCCAGACGCAGCACTCGTCTCCATTGATCCCTCGTCCGGGAAGATAATGGCTATGGTCGGGGATCGGAACGAAAGCTCTCAATTCGACTTGGTCACACAGGCCCAGCGTCAGCCCGGCAGCTCGTTCAAGACTTTCGCAATGATCGCCGCGCTGGAGCAGGGCATAGATCCCACGACGATGTATCTCTCCGGTCCGAAGTCTTACGAAGTTCAACACGAAAACGGTCGCTTCGAGACCTGGGATGTAGAGAACTTCGATAACGAAAACCGGGGCCGCATCAAGCTCGAAGAAGCCCTCTGGAAATCGGACAACTCCGTGTTTACGGACCTTGCAATGAATGCTGACGGACGAGGCCTGGCAGGTGGTCCCGCAGCGGTGGTAGACGTTGCAAAGAGGTTGGGTGTTTCAGCAGACTTTGGAGACGAGCTGCATCCCTCACTCGTACTTGGAACCGAGGAAGTTTCTCCGCTAGACATGGCCCACGCGTACGCCACCATCGCCAACGAGGGTCGTAGAGTCGAGCTAAGCACCATATCCCGGGTGATCGGAACGACAGAGCAACAAGGAAAAGACAAAGTCATGTACAAGGCTCCAGCACCCAAAGAAGAGCAGGTTATAGCCCCCGAGATAGCGGCTAAGGCTACGGAAATACTGGTCGGCGATATTAAGAAAGGTATCGCCCACAAGGCGGACCTCGAAGACCGCACCGTCGCCGGCAAGACCGGTACCAGTGAACGCTTTTTCGACTCCTGGTTTGTCGGCTACACGCCCCAGATCACAACCGCCGTCTGGATGGGATACGCGGAAGGCGGCGCAACCCTGGAGGGACTCCTGAACCTCGGCGGCGACTACCTCGGTCCAGTAGAACCCCCGGCGGTCATCTGGCGAGAATACACCCGAAGCGTCTTGAAAGGCGAACCGGCAGAAGAGTTCGAAGGCGTGAACACTTCACGCTACGATCCTCCACCTCCCCCGCCGAGGCCGGAGCGACAAGCTGTGCCTGGAGCGGGCGCGACGAATGGTCTTCCTGCATCCCAGCCTGCAGATGCGAACATTCTCACTCCGAACGCTGCAAGTCCCGCCCGTGGAGGTGCTTGGGCGGGACCGACACGTTAGGATCTCCTAGCACCAGGTATCGCCAGGGGAGCTCCGTGCCGCGACTGATGCCTATGCGCGTTGTAGAGACTATCTCGCCCTGCGGCGGCTCGTTCCAGGTTATATTCAACTTTCCGTTTGTCAGCTCATGCCCATCGTCGTCGAGTGTGATGCCCAGTGCCTGGGTAAGTTTGCCCGGACCGTTGCAGAGATCGAAGTCGCGTCCGCGGCGCTCGATCATAGTCTCCCGACTCTCGATGGGTTCTAGCGCGCGGATCAGAACCGCGCTCCCGACGCCTTCCACTTCGCAGACTGCCTTGATAAGGTGGTGAATGCCATATGAGAGGTAGACGTAGGCGAGTCCAGGAC
>JBARZO010000336.1:0-2599 GCA_049650165.1 Rubrobacteraceae bacterium | reverse complement strand
GTCAAGTGAAGTTCCTCAAGTACGTGGCGGTTCATGACGTTGGGACGGTAATGAATCCCCGGTCTTTGCAGGGTCAGATCCGGGGCGGCATCGCCCAAGGAATCGGTGTAACGCTCTACGAGGAGGTCCGCTACGGAGATGATGGACAGAACCTGACTGCTTCGCTCGACGACTACCTGCTCCCTGGCGCCCCCGACGTACCGGACATCGAGGTCTACCACCACGAGACCCCCTCACCTTTCACGGAGTATGGGGTCAAAGGTGGTGGAGAAGGCGGACGCATGGTCTCCCCGCCGGCGGTGACGCGGGCGGTCGAGGACGCTCTGGCGCCCCTCGGTATAGAGATCACGGAGTTGCCGATCAGCATGGAGAAAATCGCCACCCGGGTCGTGGAGGCGGGATCCTAGAAATTATCGAACGCGGGGCGTCTCACCAAGGGAGGCGCCCCCTTATTCAGGATCCGAGTCAACCCCGTACTACGCACGAATCACAGGAGGACTGTTGCCCAGGCTGACCATTGAAGACGTGCATCGGCGGAGCAAAGAACTCCGTAACTGGAACCGCTGGGGTGAGGACGATGAGGTCGGCACGCTCAACCACGTCACGCCGGAGAAGATCGTCGAGGCTGCCCGCCTGGTGAAAACCGGGAAAACCTTCTCCCTCGCCATAGACTTCGACCAAAACGGCCCGCAGACCGGAGACCTCGGACGGTTCAACCCGCTGCACGTAATGACCGCAACCGGGATGGACGCCGCGCACGGAGCTCCGAGCCCCATAAAGCAGCAGTACTCCGACGACCTGCTCTCCCTGCCGCTGCACAGCTCTACTCACTGGGACGCTTTGTGCCATATATTTCACGAGTCACGGATGTGGAACGGGCGCAGCGCGGAACTCGTCACCTCATCCGGCGCGCAGAAAAACGGTATCGAGAAGACCAGAGACAAGATGGTTGGTCGGGGAGTTTTGCTCGACATACCGCACTGCAAGAACGTCGAAAGCCTCGATGACGGGTATGCGATCACCGCTGACGACCTGGACGGTTGTGCCGCCCGGCATGGTGTGGAAGTAAGGGGCGGCGACTTCGTGATCGTGAGGACCGGAAAGCTCGGACGGTGTCTTAGAGAGGGATGGGGAACATACGCCGGGGGAGACGCTCCCGGACTAGATTTCGATACGCTCGGGTGGATCCAGGACCACGAAATTGCCGCGATTGCCTCGGATACTTGGGGGGTCGAGGTCCGACCGAACCATACGGACGAGAGCGAGGTATTTGGCCCCTGGCACTGGGTGGCTATACCGAACATAGGTCTGTCGGTAGGAGAGATCTTCTATCTGGAAGAGCTTGCGGAGGACTGCGCGCAGGACGGCGTCTACGAGTTTTTCTTCGTCGCGCCCCCTCTGCCCATCACCGGAGCCACTGGCTCCGCGGTAAACCCTATGGCGATCAAGTAGAATCTAGGGTGGTGTCTATCACTTTTCACAGAGTACAGCCTGAAAGGCAGTGGAGTTGCTGGTCGGTACGGAGACTGGGTTTCGGGATGCGCTGGTCAGCGCGTAAGCGGCGGTCTGGGAGGCTATGAGCCTGTCGTTCAGGTTGGACGGTAAGGTCGCTTTGGTCACGGGCGCGAGCCGGGGTCTCGGAGCCGGGATCTCGACCGGCCTGCGCGAGGTCGGCGCGACCGTCGTCGGAACGAGCCGCAGTCCGGAGTCCGCCGGGCAGATTGCTGAACAATTGGGGACCATACCGGTGGTAATGGACGTTGGAGACGTGTCCTCAGTGCGCGAGGGAGTAGAGCGTGTGGTATCAGAGTTTGGGAAGCTGGATGTCCTGGTCAACAATGCCGGGGTGAACATTCCGCAAGGTCTTTTCGACGTCGATGAGGCGAGTTGGAATACCGTAATCGATACGAACCTAAAGGGTGCATTCTTCACCTCTCAAGCCGCTGCCCGGCACATGGTCGCGGGTGGTGAGGGCGGGCGGATCATCCACGTCGGATCTCAGGCGGGCGTGGTCGGCATAGAGGAGCGTTCCGCCTACGGCGCCAGCAAGGGTGGCGTTACGATACTGACTAAGGTGCTCGCCATAGAACTGGCCGAGCACGGGATCACAGTGAACACTGTGGCACCGACGTTCGTGGCTACAGAACTGACAAAAGGAACACTCGAAAACCCGGAGTGGCACGAGCGCATCCTCTCCCGAATCCCGTTAGGCCGTGTGGCAGAGGTCGAGGACGTATCGGCCGCCGTAACCTATCTCGCCAGCCCCGCCGCCGCGATGGTTACCGGCCACACGCTATTGGTCGATGGCGGTTGGACCGCCTGGTGATACCGGCTATCCTGCTCTTGTACAACGACCGGGACTTGGAGACGATAACATTCCGGTCAGTATGACACGCTAAAGGAAGGGTGGTGATGAACCCGTTTCCAGACTGGATACGAGCACTCCCTGAGGTAGACTCGCCCTTCACTGGTCTCGACGGAAGGTTGCTCTCCGGGCCACACGGCCAGGCGGTGTTTTTTCGTGCTGAAGAAGATTTCCAAGTGCCGCCACATTCTCATGGACCTCAGTGGGGAATCGTCGTATCCGGCAGGCTGGAGC
>JBARZO010000335.1:0-7770 GCA_049650165.1 Rubrobacteraceae bacterium | reverse complement strand
GTACGGGGGATACATCAACAGCCTGGCGCTGTTGCTTATCGCTATTGCCTCGCCGATGCTCGGTGCCGTTGCAGACTTTATGGGCGCGAAGAAGCGTTTCCTGGGGGCTTCTATAGGATTGGGCGTCCTCGCTACTGCTGGGATGTATTTCGTGGGGGAGGGGGATTGGGAACTGGCGGCGATCCTTTTCGTGGCCGGTACCATCGGGGTTACGGCCTCGCTAACTTTCGCCGACTCTTTGTTGCCGCACATTGCCCACGAAGATGAGGTGGATCGAGTTTCCACGGCAGGTTATGCCCTCGGTTACGTGGGGGGTGGGATACTGCTGGTGGTACACGCGGCCATGATCGTGCAGCCGCAGTTCTTCGGGTTCACTGATGCCGGTGCAGCCTCCCGGGTCGCGTTCTTGACCGTTGCGGTGTGGTGGGTGGTGTTCTCTATCCCGATCTTCCGGGACGTTCCCGAGCCGCCGCGCCGGCTGGAGGCGGACGAAACCCTGGGAGCGAATCCTATCCGGGTGGGGTTCGGGCGTCTCAAGGAGACTTTCGGAGAGGTGCGGCAGTACCGGGACCTCTTCGTGTATCTGGTCGCGTACTGGTTCTTTATAGATGGGGTTCATTCAATTCCGAAGCTGGCTACTATCTACGGGGCCAGCCTCGATATCGACAGCAGTGCCCTGATCGGGGGTATCATCGTCGCGCAGTTCGTGGGTATACCGTTTACGTTCGCGTTCGGGGCGCTGGCTGGCCGGATCGGGGCAATGCGTGGCATCTACGTCGGACTCGTCGGATACGTGGTGATCACCATTCTCGCCATGTTCGTCGCCACCGGGTGGCACTTCTTCGCCCTGGCGGTTGGCGTGGGGATGTTACAGGGCGGGACCCAGGCGCTCTCCCGGTCGGTCTACTCGAAGATGGTACCCAAAGCGAAATCCTCGGAGTTTTTCAGCTTCTACAGCGTGTTTGGTAAGGTAGCGGGTATTCTCGGGCCAGCGTTGTTCGCGTTGGTGGTCAGTCTTACGGATACTGGGCGTATAGCTATTGCTTCGTTGGCAGTCTTCTTTGTCGTTGGAATCCTGATCCTCTCCCGGGTCGATATCGAGAAAGGGCAGCGCGTTGCCAGGGAGGAGGACGCCGCCACCTACACGGTCGATTAGAGAATCGCGTAGGGCGCCGAAAGTTCCTACGGGCCGTATAGTTCTCCGAATTTGGTGTTCAGGTATTTGAGGTAAGGCGCGGTGTCTAGAGGGCGACCGGTTGTGTTCTGGATCAGGTCTTTCGGCTCGTATCGGCGGCCGTGCCGATGGATGTTTTCGTGCAGCCATCCGAGTAAGGTTCCGAACTCACCGCGATCTATCTCGTCGGGAATTTGGGGATGTTTCTCTACTGCGGTCTCGAATAGCTGTACGGAGAGTACGTTGCCCATAGTGTAGGTTGGGAAGTAGCCGAACAGCCCGGCGGCCCAGTGAATGTCTTGCAGCACGCCCTGCGCGTCATTCTTCGGCACTATGCCCAGGTACTCTTCCATACCGGCGTTCCAGGCCGCCGGCAGGTCCGCGACGGAGAGGTTGTCTTCGAAGAGGGCTACCTCCAGCTCGAAACGGAGCAGGATGTGAAGATTGTAAGTTAGTTCGTCGGCTTCGACCCTTATCTCGGATGGCCGGACCGAGTTGATCGCCCGGTAGAAAGTTTCGAGGTCCGTATCGCCTAGAGCCTGGGGAAAAGCATTCTGCAGTTGCGGATAGTAGTGGCTCCAGAATGGGCGCGACCGGCCGACCAGGTTCTCCCACATCCGGGATTGGGATTCGTGGATGCCCATCGAGGCGCCGCCGTCGAGGGGGGTGCGGAAGTAGTCGGGGTTCACGCCCTGTTCGTACATGGCGTGGCCCGACTCGTGGAACGTGGCGAAGAGGGATGGGGAGAGCCAACCGGGATCGAAACGCGTGGTTATCCGGACGTCTCCCGTGTTCAGGCCGACGCAGAACGGGTGGATCGCCCGGTCTTGCCGGCCCCGGCTCCAGTCGTAGCCGAAGTCGGTAGCGACCGAGGTTCCGAATTCTTCCTGCAGCTTCTCGTCGTAAGGACCGCGCAGGGGAGACGTGAGATCCGCATCCAGTGAGCCGGAGATGCTCCGTAGCAGTGGTAGGCTGCCGGCTTTTAGTTCCTCGAACATAGCTTCCAACGGGGCTTTCTTCGCCCCGGGTTCGAAGGTGTCGAGCATCGCTTCGTATGGATGATCCTCGTATCCGAGGTGCTCGGCACTCTCGCGTTGTAGGGTGAGCAATTCCTCCATGTGGGGCGCGAAAGCTCTCCAGTCGGAGTTTTCTCTAGCCTTTGCCCAGGCCGGCTCAGCCAGGGAGCGGGCACGGGAGATTTCCTCGACGAGCCGCGCCGGTAGCTTCGTGGCTTTGTCGTAGTTGCGGCGGGCTACGCGAACGAGCGCCCCATCCTCTGAATCCGGGTCCAGGTCGTCCAGAGATGCCAGCAAGTCTCCGGTCTCTTCGGAGACGAGCATTTCGTGGGCCAGGCGGTTCAGGGTAGCTAACTGCTCGGCCCGGCCCCTTACACCACCCTCGGGCATGTAAGTCTGGCGGTCCCAGGCGAGCGTCAGGCTGGCGGCGCCCAGGTCGCTGACAGTCCCCAACCGCTCCTTCAAAGTCTGTAGTTTGTCTTCTGAAAATTTAGCCATCCGGACATAGTAGCACCGCCGTAAAGCCTTTGGCGCCGCCCCGTTTAGTGCCCGGAGGCGGGGTAGTTTGGATGAGCTCTGAGTTTAGGTCTTGTGCGTGGGGTGCAAATATCATTAAATACTAACGGTGCCGACAATTAGAATCTATTCAATGGAAGGGGTGCGGAGATGAACAAGCTAGCGAAGGGTGGCATGGCTGTCGGTGGAGGGCTTCTGGCCTTGGAAGGCATGCGACGGCTTTTTCGAGTACAGCCCAAGCCTCGCTACGAGCCGTGGGAGCGGAAGCCTTTCCGGGAGTTCGAGCACAAAGTGCTCGTGCTCGGTGGTGGCTTTGGAGGTTACAACGCGGCTATAAATCTCTGCAAATTGGTCAAGAAGCGTGATGATGTGGCGGTCATGGTCATCTCCAAAGAGAATTACTTTACGTTCTGGCCCATGTTGGCGGGGGTCATAAGCAGCGATATTCAGACCCAGAACGTGGCGCAGCCGTTGCGGCGGTCTCTTATAGAGGCTGGGGCCAGTTTCCGGCGGGCCACCGTGGAAGAAATAGACTTCGAAAAGCAGATGGTGACGGCGGAGGGTGAGGAAGACGAGAAGATAGAGGTTCCTTTCGATCACCTGATCATGGCGTTAGGTGGCGAGCCAGCATTTTTCGGAATCCCCGGCGTCGAGGAACACGCCATAAGCATGACGAGTATTCACACGGCGGAGGACATCCGCAACCGGGTTATAGAGCGCTTCGAGGAGACCACGTTGGCCCGGGGCGACGTACCACTTTCGAAGCTGACCTTCGTCATTATCGGTGGAGGAGCGACGGGGGTCGAGACGGCCGCCGAGTTGCACGGTTTAGTACACAGCACCCTGTCCCCGGACTATCCGAATATCAACGCGAGCAAGGTCCGGATTGTACTTATAGACCGGAACCAGCAGGTTCTGAAGGAGTTGGACCCGGCGCTTCAGCGTACGGCCCGCAAGAAACTGGCGGACCTGAACATAGAGGTCATAAACAATACGAAGGCCCAGGAGATAACCCCTGACAAGGTGATTCTCGAAAACGGCATTGAGGTAGATGCCGAGAACGTCGTCTGGACCGCCGGAGCCCGGGCGAGCGTCAAGCTGGAAGATTTCGAGGAACTGCCCTCCGACGAGCGCAAAGGGCTCGAAGTCGACGAGTATTGTCGCGTAAAAGGCCACGATAACGTGTGGGGAATCGGGGATTGCGCCGCGAACGTGGACAAAAAAGGAAATGCCATCCCACCGAACGCCCAGGCCGCCGTGCAGGGCGGGAACGCCGTCGCTAGAAACGTGCTGGCTTACATAGACGATGAAGAGCTAAAGCCCTTCGACTACAAGTCACTCGGGCAGTTGGTCGAGATGGGGAGCCAGTTCGCGGTAAACGACGTAATGGGCGTGAAGTTCAGCGGCTTTATCGCGGCGCTGTTCTGGCGGGCGACGTACCTCTTCAAGACCGAGAGTCCCCAGAACAAGGCGAGGATAGCGGCTGATTGGATCCTGGAGCTCTTCTTCCACCCGACCGTCACCCAAATTCGGGGCCGGGACTAAGCGGTTCCGCCGGTTTTGTCTCTGTGGCAACAGCCACAAGTCTTGAGTGTCTGTAAGTCCGGGCTTAAAATCTAGTCTCCAAGCTAAGTCTACGTAGGAAACGGTGAACAGATGGCTGAAGGGACCGCCGCGCTTTCGGAGATGGAGTTGACACCGCTACCTCTTGAGGAATGGGAGGAAACCAAAGAGACGCTTCATCGCTACGCGCAAATCGTGGGTAAGGTTCGCATGGAGCTATCACCGCCGATGAACCACTGGTGGCACGTCACCCTTTACGTCACGCCGCAGGGGCTTTCTACGGGTCCCATACCGCACGCCTCCGGAACCTTCGTTATTTCCTTCGACCTGCTCGAAAACCGTTTGGAGGTCAAAACCAGTGAAGAGAGTAAGTTCTCTTTTGAACTGGACGACCTGCCCGTGGCTGACTTTTACGCCAGTCTCATTGGCGGATTGAAGTCTCTTGGTATCGAGGTTTCGATAAACACTAAAGCCTTCGACCTCGACGACGACCAGACACTGGATGCGAATACTTACCACTGTGTTTGTAGCCGCCCGCACGTCCGACGATACCATCAGGTCCTGGTATGGGTGGATCAGGTATTCAAAGAGTACGCCGGGCGCTTTAACGGCAAGCAGAGTCCCGTACACCTCTACTGGCACAGCTTCGACCTGGCCGTCGCCCGGTTCTCCGGTAGAAGGGCACAGCTACCAGACGACGTGGACCACTTAACACGCGAGGCTTATTCGCACGAGGCCATCTCTTGCGGGTTCTGGGTGGGGGACGAAAACGTTCGCGAGCCGGCCTTTTACTCCTACACAGCCCCTGAGCCCGAAGGCTTAACCGACCAGCCGCTGTCTGTGGATGAGGCATCCTGGCAGGAGGGAGGCACGGCGCTACTGACGTACGAGGCTGTACGGAACAGCGAATCGCCGAAGGACACACTGCTGGAGTTCATCCAAAGCGCGTATCAGGCTGGGGCCAGAACCGCTGGCTGGGACGCAGAGGACTTCAGTGCCCGATCGGCTACTTGATTCCGGGATGCTAGTCGGCCAAGAAGGATACTGCCCAAAGACCACGAAGGAGTTCTCCTGATGCCCACTCCGGAAGAGAATGCAGTAATCCAGCAACAGATAGAAGAGCTTCACGCCCAGCACCTCGAGATCGGAGCGGAGCAGGTAGCCAGTTATTATCCGCCGGAGATGGAGTCGGAGGCCCACCGTTTCGGTATGGCGTTCACCAACGTGGACGGAGATCAATTCTTCTACGGTGACTGTGAGTACGCATTTCCTCTACATTCGATCTCGAAGGTATTCATATATTCGCTGGCTCTCGAAGACAACGGTCGGGAGGAAACTCTGCGCCACGTCGGGGTGGAGCCCAGCGGTGACCCGTACAATTCCATCACCTTCGACGAGGCGCACAACCGCCCGCACAACCCGATGATCAATGCGGGCGCGCTCGTGGCGACCAGTTTGGTCCATGGAAGGGACCGGGAAGAGAAGGTCGGGCGGCTTCTGGACCGTTTGCGAATCTACGCCGGAAATCCCGACTTGCGCGTGGACGAGGAACTTTTAGCCGAAGAGCTCGTCGCAAATGACCGGAACCTCGGGCTCAGCTACCTCATGCGAAGCCTCGGCATGATCGAGGGTGACCTCTACGAGAATCTGGCTGTTTATCTGTCTATCTGCTGCGTTGGGGTGACTTCGAGGGATCTGGCGAACATGGGTGCTACGCTGGCTCATGGATGCGTCAACCCTATGACCGGCGAGAGGACGTTGCCGCAGTCTCAGGTGCGGGATGTGATCACGGTGATGCTCATGTGTGGTATGTACGATGCCGCCGGTGAGTGGGCCTATGACGTCGGTATTCCGGCCAAGAGCGGCGTCAGTGGAGGAATCCTGATCACAGTCCCAAACTACTTCGGCGGAGCCTTCTTCTCTCCCGGACTGGACGAACACGGCAACAGCGTGCGAGGAGTCAACATCTGCCGGGAACTTTCCAGCCGATTTGGACTCCACGTCTACGCCGACCCGTCCGAAGCCATGTTCGGTCGTATCCGCGCTGATGACTCCCCGTCAGGGCTATCTGTTCCATCCGGATAAAGTAATCCTTATTGTCGGCGCTCACCAAAACGGCCTCCAACATAACCGCCCAGGAAAGTGAGCCCGAGCGAAGCCCCGGCGGCTACAGCGACGCCTGTTACATCTATAGGTTCCGGGTCCGGTTGCGGCACGGTACCACCCGTTGTGGTAACGACGACGGCCACTAAAGTCCCTGCAATAATGCTCAGGAAAAACCCCATCACGGCGACCATCAGGCCGTTGACGCCTCCAGAGCCTCCGGCCATTATGCCCGCCAGGTAGCCACCTGCCAGGTAAGCCACGAAGCTGACCACAATCGAGACCATAGTCGCGGGCTCTGCAAGGTCTCCGGTAGATGCAGGAAAGAACGTGCTAATCGCCGTGGTTATCGTCACCGCCAGTACGGCGCCTACCAAGATTCCCGCCCAATTTAGCCGGTTCATAGAAATCCCTTCTGACAGCTTGCAGGCTCACTCTAGCAAATTGTCTCGACGCCCAGGGTTCAGTAAACGATATGTTGCTAAAAGGTCTATCTGTGGGGCGTAGATTTGAGTCGGTGCCTTCGGACAATGATCCTTCTTTTATAGGTTAAGATAGCGGTTCTTATGAGACGAGAGGTTCCTAGAAAATTTACGACGACGCCTGGGACGCGGGATATATTGCCGCCGGAGTCGACGCGGCTGTGGGATGTGCAGGCGCGGATTTTGCGGCGGTTCCGGGCGTTCGGGTATCGAGAGGTCGTGACGCCGGCGCTGGAGTATTCGGAGGTTATAGAGGAGCCGCGGCTGAGGGATCAGTCGTTCAAGCTCTTCGACGACGACAACCAGATGTTGATCCTCCGTCCCGAGGTGACCACCCAGATCGCCCGCCTCGTCGCCCAACGTTTGCGGAATAGTCCGCCGCCACACAAGCTCTCTTACAGCCTGCCGGTATACCGCCGTACGGGTGTTGGCCGGGGCCAGGCGGCCGAGTTTCACCAGGCGGGGGTAGAGGCTGTGGGTTCTAAGAGCCCGGCGGAAGACGCGGGGACGATAGCGTTGCTCGTGGATGTTCTGGAGAGCTTGGGTTTGAGGGCGCCGGATGACTTCGCCATCGTGCTCGGACAGACGGCGTTCTACGAAGGATATTTGAAGTCTGTTGCACCGGAGATGTCGCCGGATCTTCTGGCGGCGCTCGCCGCGAAAGACCTGGTGAGGGTAGACGAAATATCCAGCGGAATGGACGAGGAAATAGCTGCTGGAGTGCGGGATATACCCCGTACTGTGGGTCCGGCGGGAGATGGCTCTGTGCTAGAGCGGGCGGAGCGGTTTGCCAAAGGAGAGGACGCCGGTGAGGCACTTGGGAACCTGAGGGAGATACTGGAGCACCTGGAGGCTTACGGATGCCTGGAGGCGGTAATTCTGGACCTCGGTCTGATGGGACGCTACAACTACTATA
>JBARZO010000334.1:0-2431 GCA_049650165.1 Rubrobacteraceae bacterium | reverse complement strand
ATCTCGTAGCAAGCATTCGGGTGAGAGGAGCCTAGACAATTATGGATACAAAAAAACAGTACGGTGAGGGGGTCGAAGTTTCGGCCCCCACTTCGAGTGAGTTCGAAGAGATCATTACGCCCGAAGCAGTCGCTTTCGTGGCGAAGCTCAGCCGAGAGTACGGTGAAAGGGTGGCCGAGCTTCTGCAGGCCCGCCAGGATCGGCAGGAGCGGATCAACGAGGGCGAGATGCCGGACTTCCTGGAGGAGACGAAGGAGATCCGGGAGGGCGACTGGAAGATAGCCCCGATCCCGGACGACCTTCAAGACCGGCGCGTGGAAATGACCGGACCGCCGGACCGGAAGATGACCATAAACGCTATGAACTCCGGGGCGAGTTGCTGGATGACGGACTTCGAGGACGCCAACTGCCCCACCTGGCACAACGTTCTCGAAAGCCAGAAGAACCTCCGCGACGCCATAAACCGGAACATCGCCTTCGACGATCCGGACTCGGGTAAGCATTACGAGCTCAACGACGAAGAAGATTTGGCCGTGCTCCTAGCCCGACCGCGGGGCTGGCACCTGTACGAGAAGCACATGATAGTCGACGGCGAGCAGGTGCCGGGCGGCATCTTCGATTTCGGTCTGTACTTCTTCCACAACGCGCAGCAGCTACTGGATAACGGCTCGGGGCCGTATTTCTATCTGCCGAAGATGGAGAGCCATCTGGAGGCGCGGCTCTGGAATGACATCTTCGTGATGGCGCAAGATGAGCTCGGGATAGAGCAGGGTACCATCAAGGCGACCGTCCTGATCGAGACGATTCTGGCGACGTTCGAGATGCACGAGATCCTCTACGAGCTACGTGAGCACTCCGCGGGCCTTAACTGCGGCCGGTGGGACTACATCTTCTCCTACATAAAGCGGTTCCGCGAGCACGACATGCTCCTCCCGGACCGGAACGCGGTCACGATGACCGTTCCGTTTATGCGGGCGTACTCGCTGCTGACCATCAAGACCTGCCACGAGCGCGGGGCGCACGCGATGGGGGGCATGGCGGCCCAGATACCGCGCAGCGACGATCCGGAATGGACCGAGTTCGCCAACAATAAAGTGAGCGAGGACAAGACTCGCGAAGCGGAAGACGGCCACGATGGTACGTGGGTGGCGCATCCGGGAATGGTCGGGCTTGCAAAAGAAGCTTTTGATGAGCACATGCCGCAGCCCAACCAGCTAGACAAGATCCCCGACGTGAACCCTTCGGCGGCGGACTTGCTGGAAGTGCCGGACGGTGAGATCACGATAGACGGCTTCCGCAACAACGTCAGCGTCGGCATTCAGTACATCGCGGCCTGGCTCGCGGGTCGCGGGGCCGTTCCGGTCTTCAACCTCATGGAGGATGCGGCGACGGCGGAGATCAGTCGTGCTCAGGTGTGGCAGTGGATCCACCACCCAAAGGGCATCCTCGAAGACGGCACCGAAGTCAACGAGGAACTCTTTCACCAGGTGATGGAGGAGGAGATGGAGAAGATCAAAAACGACATCGTCGGCCCCGAACGCTGGGAACAGGACGAATTCGAAGAAGCCGCCAAGCTCTTCGACCGCATCTCCACCCAGGACGAGTTCGTCGAGTTCCTTACCCTCCCCGGCTACGAGTACTTCGACTAGGAGGCAAGATCCTCACCCTCCCGACATCCGGCACCGGCGGCGTTCACAACAAACCGCCGGTGCCACCCGTCGGCTTTCGAGTACCCAGGCCCCCCATCTCTTGACAAGTCATTGTGGAAATACCATAATGTGCTTTTAACATATAAGTATCAAACGCACTTAGAAGAGGTGAGATAAGGGGCGAGACGGTTTTCGGGATGTAATTCTTTACTAGGAGAGGAGTAAGTGATGGAGAACGGTAATGGACAGGTTCAGGAGATAGAGCAGACCTGGCAGGGCGAGCGCTGGGAAGGCATCAAGCGCCCGTACAGTGCGGATGATGTCGCAAAGTTGCGCGGCTCGGTGAAGATAGAGCACACGCTGGCCCGGTTGGGCGCGGAGCGGTTGTGGGATCTCATGCACAGCGAGGATTACGTCAATGCTCTGGGGGCCCTGACGGGTAATCAGGCGGTGCAGCAGGTCAAGGCCGGGTTGCAGGCTATTTACCTGAGTGGTTGGCAGGTGGCGGCGGATGCGAATCTGGCGGGCCAGATGTACCCGGATCAGAGCCTGTACCCGGCGGACAGCGTGCCGCACGTGGTCAAGCGGATCAACCAGGCGCTGCAGCGGGCCGACCAGATCCACCACGCCGAGAGCAAGAACGGTATCAACTGGTTCGCCCCGATAATCGCCGACGCCGAGGCCGGCTTCGGCGGTGCTTTGAACGTCTTCGAGTTGATGAAAGGCATGATCGAAGCCGGCGCAGCCGGTGTCCACTTCGAGGACCAGCTCAGCAGCGAGAA
>JBARZO010000333.1:0-1931 GCA_049650165.1 Rubrobacteraceae bacterium | reverse complement strand
GAATTGGAGACTTACGCTCCGAAATATGTCCTAGTTTTAGCTGGAAAAGGCTGGTACAAACCATTTACAGATTATCTGGGAATAGAAATCGAAAGCATCAACAAGAACAAGTTTGCCGAAGGAGTTGGTTTAAGCAAAGATCGAACGTGGGTGTTTGCAAAGCATCCACAAGGAAAACAAGAAGATTGCTTTGTGTCTGAAGTCGACGAAGCCTTCAAACTCTACGATTCAGTCGACAGCATAGAGGAATATGCTCCAGAGTAAGAAGACATTCAGCGAAGAGCGAGCAATCAGGATCAGAGGATTCCGGGCCACTCTAAAGCAACGCATCCTGCTGCTCGACTGTGCCATGGGGACCATGATCCAATCCTACGAACTCTCCGACGAGGATTACCGGGGGGATCGGTTCGCCGACCATCCCGGAGAGCTAAAGGGCAACAACGACCTGCTCACGCTCACGCAGCCCAAGATCATCCAGGATATCCACGAAGCCTCCCTCGAAGCCGGCTCGGATATCGTCGAGACGAATACGTTCAGTTCCACCACCATCGCCCAGGCCGACTACAAGATGGAGGACCTCGCCTACGAGCTTAATTACGAGGCGGCCCGCGTCGCCCGGGCTGCAACGGACGCCTACACCGAACAGACACCGGACAAGATGCGGTTCGTCGCCGGGGCCATAGGTCCGACGAACCGGACGGCCTCCCTCTCCCCCGACGTAAACAACCCTGGCTTCCGGAACGTCAGCTTCGATGAACTAACCGCGGCGTACAAAGAGGCGGCGCGGGGGCTCGTAGAGGGCGGCGCGGATTTGCTGCTCATAGAGACCATCTTCGACACCTTGAATGCGAAGGCGGCGATCTACGCCATAAAAGAGTATCTGGACGAAGAAGATCTCGACGTCCCGATCATGATCTCCGGCACGATCACCGACGCGAGCGGACGGACGTTATCCGGCCAGGTGACGGAGGCGTTCTGGAACTCGGTGAGCCATGCGGAACCTATAAGCATCGGCCTGAACTGCGCCCTGGGTTCCAGCGAGTTGCGCCAGTATATCGAGGAGCTTTCGGGCATCGCTGAGACGCACGTTAGCGCCTACCCGAACGCCGGGCTGCCGAACGAATTCGGCGAATACGACGAGAGCCCGGAGTACATGGCGACGGAGATTGGTGAGTGGGCCGCGAACGGCTGGCTGAACATCGTCGGTGGTTGCTGCGGCACCACGCCGGAGCACATCGAAGCGATGGCCGAAGCCGTCTCCGGGCACCCGCCGCGCGAGATCCCGGAACTGCCGCGCAAGATGCGACTCTCCGGGCTGGAGCCGGTCAACATCGGGCCGGACTCGCTCTTTGTGAACGTCGGTGAGCGGACGAACGTCACGGGATCGGCGAGGTTCAAGGATCTCATTCTTAACGACGATTACGAGACGGCGCTGGACGTTGCCCGGGAACAGGTGGAGAACGGCGCCCAGATTATCGACATCAATATGGACGAAGGCATGCTCGACGGTGAGGAGGCGATGATCACGTTCCTCAACCTCGTCGCCGCCGAACCGGACATCTCACGAGTCCCCGTGATGATCGACGCGTCCAAGTGGTCGATCATCGAGGCGGGCCTGAAGCGCGTGCAGGGCAAGTCGGTCGTCAACTCGATCAGCATGAAAGAGGGCGAGGAGGAGTTTGTCCGTCAGGCCCGGCTGCTGCGGCGCTACGGGGCGGCGGTGATCGTGATGGCTTTCGACGAGGAAGGCCAGGCCGACACGAAGGAGCGGAAGGTGGAGATCTGCACCCGCGCCTACCGCATCCTGACCGAAGAGGTCGGCTTCCCGCCGGAGGACGTCATCTTCGACCCGAACGTCTTCGCCATCGCCACGGGAATAGACGAGCACAACAACTACGGCGTGGACTACATCGAGGCGGTGCGTGAAATAC
>JBARZO010000332.1:0-17983 GCA_049650165.1 Rubrobacteraceae bacterium | reverse complement strand
GTCCAAAGATCTCACCGCCGTGGATGGCGTGGAGGGTGCTGCGACGCTTAATTGGACTGTGGCGGACTTCAGGGTCGGGGGCTCCGGGAAGTTCGAGGACTGGGCGATCTCCGGTTTCGACGAGGAGTTTCTAGCGGGCGGGGCTCCGGCGTTGGAGGAATTCGACCGGAACGAGTACCCGAATGAGGCGGCGGTCTGGGAGGCGGTCGCGAAAGACCCGAAGCTCGCGATAGCCGACGTGGCTTTTCTGGAGAGTGGGGGCGGACCGCCCGAGGACAACGTGGCGGTTGGGGATAGGATCGAGGTGAAAGCACCCGCCGAGGACGGGAAGTCTCGCCGGGAAGTGGTGGCGATCTCCGCCGCCGGGGCGGCCTTCTCCGGGGTCATGGTCTCGAAGGAATCTCTCGCCGGGATAGTTGAAGACCCCGTCGGTAATCGGCATTATCTCGCGACTTCTGATGGGGCGGACGCACAGGCAGTCGCGGGGCGGTTGCAGAAAGAGTTTCTGGTGAACGGGTTGGAGGCCCGGAGTTTCGAGCGGGTCGTCGAGGATGCTTTGTTGCGGCAGGCTCAGTTCTTCGATCTTATTGAAGGGTATCTGGCGCTCGGGTTGTTGGTCGGGATCTCGGGTTTGGGGATCGTCATGGTCCGGGCCGTGAGGGAGCGGCGGCGGCAGATCGGGGTGCTGCGAGCCCTCGGTTTGCCGCCTTCATCGGTGCGAGCCGCGTTCCTGATCGAATCTTCCGTCGTGGCCCTCGAAGGAACGCTCGTCGGGGCCGTACTAGCCCTCATCACCGGCTACCAACTCATAGTCGTCTCGTCCGCGTTCGACGACGCGAACACATCCCTCTATATACCCTGGCTTCAACTGCTCCTGCTGCTAGCCGCCGTCCTGCTGGTCTCGCTCGTGACCACCCTACCCTCCGCCACCCGAGCCGCCGCCATCCCACCCGCCACGGCGTTGCGCACGATGGAAGAGGGCGGTGCTTAAGACGGGTTCGAGTTGTACTTTGGGCGAATCCATCTATCCCGGAGTCCAAAGGCTATTGTGAGAATTTCATCTTTTGTACATGGATGTGGCGCGTCCTGGAAGAGTAGAATGCTGACCTAGTGTGTGAAGGTTTGACGGATTTTGGAAGGGAGGTGTGGATGGAGTTCCTGCAGCCTGCAAGTTGGCGGGAAGCGCTGGAGATCAAAGCGGATCGTCCGGAGGCCGTGCCTATCCGGGGCGAGCAACGTCATACCCGGTCAGGTTCACGTGAGCCTCGACGTTCGGCACTCGAAAGACGAGGTACGGGAACGTCTGCAGAGTAGCATCCAGGAATTGGCGGAGAAGATAGCCGCTTCTCGCGGTTGTAAACTCGACTGGCAAGTACGCCACGAAACCCCCGACGTGCGGATGGACCCGGACCTCAGCGGGCTGCTCGGAGAGGCCGTGTGGGAGACCGGAAAAACCGTACACCGAATGCCGAGCGGAGCCGGCCACGACGCGGCCCAGATGTCTTCACTAACCCCTGCCGCCCTACTGTTCGTCCGTTGTCGGGGGGTGTGAGCCACAACCCCGCCGAGTCTGTTGAGAAAGAGGACGTAAATGAGGTGATAGACGTGGTTGCAAAGTTCTTGACGTTGGTTGCGGGTGGGCGAGAGAGCGCATCGAGAGAAAGGAGCGTGAGCACTTGAGCGAGGTGAAGATCACCGCCGGACCGTTCGAGTTTTTGGCCCGTTGGGAAAAGGAGCGGGGCCCTAAAACTTGCGAGGCTTTCGAAAAGCTATTGCCTTACCGGCAGAAGATCATTCACGTAAGGTGGAGCGGAGAGGCTTGCTGGATACCGCTGGGCGACTACGACCTAGGGGTGGGCTTCGAGGATGCAACCAGCGTGCCGTAGGCCGGGGAGATCCTGTTCTAACCCGGCGGATACTCGGAGACCGAAATCTTGTTCCCTTACTACGGTACGGTCTTCAAGAGCAAGCTCGGTGTGATCTCTGGTAACCACCTACTGACCATAACGGAAGGTCATAAGAACCTGCGACCGCTCGGAGAGATGACCCTCTGGGAAGGCGCCCAGGACATAGTCTTCGAGTTGGCCTGAGAGGTTCTTGGAGTACACAGACGGCTGAGTTGATCCAACCTGAAGCGAGCCCGCCTAAAACATCCGAACACCGGTCGGCACCTCCTGATCCGGGGCCAGAAGCACCACCTCTCCATCTTCATCCGGAACACCTAGCACCAGCACCTCACTCTTGAAACCCGCGATCCGCTTCGTCGGGAAGTTGACTACCGCGATCACCTGTTTCCCGATCAGGGTCTCCGGTCCGTAGTGGGCGGTCAGTTGGGCGCTGGTTTGCTTTGTGCCTATTGGATCACCGAAATCCATCCGCAGCTTGATGGCTGGCTTGCGTGCCTCGGGGAACGGCTCGGCCTCGACGATTTTGCCCACTCTTATGTCTACTTTCTCGAAGTCTTCCCAGCCTATCTCGGGCACTCAGCTTCCTTTCAAGAGAGGTTGCGGACCTCGAAGAGTTCACGGACGACGTGAAGATCCAGGTTCCCCGGCAAGAAGACGTTGCGGGACCACTGGGCGGGCCGTCCGTCGTTCAAGTACATAGTCTCGATGAGCGTGAGCGCGGCGGAGTCTGTTTTTAGGCCCAGCGCCTGCCCGACTTCGTTCTCCGGGCTGACCAGCTCCGCATCTATGTTCAACTTGCTGAAGCCGACGGGGACTTTCTCCGATACTAAAAGGTCCAGCAGCATCGCCTCGGGCCGGAAGCGATCCCGGATCCTCGCCACCGAGATTATGTCCTCCGGCGCCACGTCCACCATCCAGGCCGCCGGCACGCCGTTTACGAGCAGCGTGCGGCAGACTTTCGCAAGGGCTTCGCCGCGAGGTACTTCGAGCGCCACGGCTTCCTCAGCCCCGGCGGCGGCTGACTCTATCCGCAGATCCCGGCTGCCCAGATCCAGGCCCAACCGCCCGGCATGTACCGTATAGGTCTCCAACCGCTCTAACCCGTTTCGCAGCCGGACACCATCGGGAGGCCTCACCAGAAACGTACCGCTCCCCTGCCGGCGCTCTAACAAACCCCGCTCCACGAGCCGCGTCATCCCCATACGCACGGTCGCCCGGGAAACGCCCAGACTCTGGACCAGAACAGACTCCGGAGGGAGGCGGTCTCCCGCCTTGTACCGCTTGCGGACCAGCAGATCCTCTATGCTCTGCTCGACCTGCACGTAGAGCAGATCCTTGTCCAACCTCCCAAAGCTTCTCTGTCTGGCTTCTATACGCATCTCCTCTCCAAAAGGATTCTAGCAATTTGATTCCTCAGAGAACCGCTTTCTGCCTTGTGCCCTGTATAGCAGTCTACACCTATTTGTACTGTTGCATGACAAATTTGTTCCTGCTATGCTGCACTCCATTGTAACCATTGGGACTATATGAGACAGGGGTAGAGTTAGTTGTTTGGGAGTCTGGATCTTTTGTACACCGGGCCGTAGCCGGGGTAGGGGACCAGCGGATATCCTGGGCTGTGAGTCGGCGCGAATCGTGTCGGGAAGCTTTCGTCGAGAATGGAGGAGGTTGCGTTGAGCGAATCTGAGGGGCAACAGAAGCGGGGAATCGAGTACGAGCAGACGGATCAGGACTACATGGAGAATCGCCAGCTCCAGAGTGGGGCGGCTGGTTGGGTTCTCCTCGCAGGACTCGGTGTTGCTTATGTTATCTCAGGTGACTTTGCGGGTTGGAATAATGGGCTCGCGGTTGGTGGCTGGGGTGGATTGCTCATCGCCACTATCCTCATGGCGACCATGTACACGACGATGGTCTTCGCCCTGGCCGAAATGTCTTCCGCCATCCCGGTCGCCGGAGGCGGCTACGGCTTCGCCCGCCGGGCTATGGGAGTGTGGGGCGGGTTTCTAACGGGGACCGCAATCCTCATCGAATACGCGATAGCGCCGGCCGCCATCGCGACTTTTATCGGGGCGTACGTGGAGTCCCTGATCGGGTTCGGCGGACCGCTCGTCTACCTATTTTTCTATCTGGTGTTTATAGGAGTCCATATATACGGCGTTGGCGAGGCTCTAAAGCTGATGTTCGTTATTACCGCGATCGCCGCCGTGGCGCTCATCGCGTTCATAGTCGGGATGATCCCACAGTTCGACCCGAGCAACCTCTTCGACATCGAGCCGACCGGTGCTTTCGGCGCGAGCGCGTTCCTGCCGTTCGGCTACATTGGCATCTGGGCGGCGATACCGTATGCGATCTGGTTCTTCCTCGCGATCGAGGGCGTTCCACTCGCCGCCGAAGAGGCCCGGAACCCCGGACGGGATATGCCCCGCGGCCTGATCGCCGGTATGGGAACCCTGCTCGTGTTCGCGGCGCTCATACTCGTCTTTGGTCCCGGTGGCTCGGGTTCGAGCGTCATCCAGGATTCGGGAGCCCCGCTCACCACGGCCATCAGTTCGCAGAACGCTTACGGCAGTGAAAACTTCCTGTTTACGTTCGTCAATATCGTGGGGCTCGCCGGCCTTATCGCCAGCTTCTTCTCCATCATCTTCGCCTACTCACGGCAAACGTTCGCGCTCTCGCGGGCCGGTTATCTGCCCCGGTGGCTCTCGGTCACCGGCAGTCGCCGGACACCGATCATGGCCCTCATCGTACCGGGCGTCATCGGATTCATCCTCTCGCTCACCGGGGCCGGAAGCCTGCTCATACTCATAGCCGTCTTCGGTGCGACCATTTCCTATGCGCTGATGATGCTCTCGCATATCATCCTCCGCTACAAAGAACCGGACCTCGAACGCCCCTACAAGACGCCCGGTGGAGTCGTCACCTCGAGCGTAGCACTGGTCCTTAGCCTCGCCGCCATAATCGCCGGCTTCCTCGTGGACCCGCGGGTGCTTATCGGGGTGGCGGTCTTCTACGGGCTCATGATCGCCTACTTCGCGCTCTACAGTCGCCATCATCTGGTGGCCCAGGCGCCGGAGGAAGAGTTCGCGGCCATCGAGAAGGCCGAATCCGAGTTGGGTGACGAGTAGAGTGGACTGCAGAGAAGGCCAAACGAAAGGGAACGAATAGTGGACACAGCCAAAGTCGAAGGTCGCCTGGACCTGGACACGCTCCGGGCCGAGGTAGAGGCCGGCCGTATAGACACCGTCCTGCTGGCGATGACCGACATGCAGGGCCGCCTTCAGGGCAAACGCCTCACCGCCGAACATTTCCTCGAAGAGGTGGCCGAGGAGGACGCCGAGGGGTGCACCTACATACTCGCCGTGGACGTGGACATGGAGACCGTCGAGGGTTACGAGATGACATCCTGGTCCAGCGGATACGGAGACTTCGTCTTCAGGCCGGACATGGATACCTTGCGCGTAACCCCGTGGCTCGAAGGAACGGCGCTCGTTACCTGCGACGTGATGTGGCAGGATGGCTCTCCCGTAGCGCCCTCCCCGCGGCAGATCCTGCTCCGTCAGATAGAGCGTCTCGCCGAGCTCGGCCTCGTTCCATTCGCCGGCACGGAGCTCGAGTTCCTAGTCTTCCGCGACACCTACGAAGAAGCCTGGCGTAAAGCCTACCGGGACCTCGAACCCGCCAACTACTACAACGTGGACTACTCGCTGCTCGGAACCGCCCGCGTCGAGCCGCTGCTGCGGCGCATCCGCAACTGCATGAAAGGAGCTGGGCTAAAGATAGAGGACGCCAAAGGCGAGTGCAACTACGGCCAGCACGAGATCAACGTCCACTTTGACGAGGCGCTGAAGTCCGCCGACGGCCACTCCGTCTACAAAAACGGGGCCAAAGAGATCGCCAGCCAGATGGGCTATGCCCTGAGCTTCATGCCGAAGTTCAACGAGCTGGACGGTAACTCTTGCCACGTCCACCTGAGCCTCCAGAGCCAGGACGGCGAAGCCGTGTTTCCCGGCGACGACGATGGCGGACACGGGTTCTCACAGACTTTTCAGCACTTTCTGGCCGGACAACTCGCCTGTATGCGGGAGATGGCGCTCTTTTTCGCGCCGAACATCAACTCTTACAAGCGTTACGCAAAGGGCAGCTTCGCCCCAACAGCGGTGGCTTGGGCCCTGGACAACCGTACCTGCTCGCTGCGCGTCGTTGGCCACGGCAAGTCCCTGAGAGTCGAAAACCGTACGCCGGGCGGGGACGTAAACCCTTACTTGGCCATAAGCGCCATGATCGCCGCCGGCATCCACGGCATAGAGAACGAACTGCCCCTCGAAGACGAGGTGGAGGGCAGCGCGTACGAGGCCGACAAGCCGCAACTTCCATCCAACATTTACGAGTCCCGAGACCTGTTCACCAACAGCGACGTGACCCGCAAAGCGTTCGGGGACGAAGTCGTGGACCACTACACCAACATGGCGCAGGTCGAGATCGACGCCTTCGAGTTGGCCGTCACCGACTGGGAACGTTACAGGAACTTCGAACGTCTATGAGGCCAACGGTCGGCATCACGGCGGCCACCGAGAAGATCAACTACGGTTCCTGGACAAACGTCCCGGCTCTCATGAGCCCGGCGAACTACGCCCGCGCCGTCCAACGCGCTGGGGGACGTCCCGTACTCCTGATCCCGGACGAGGAAGACACCGAAAACCCCTCGGAGATCCTGGATCTCGTAGACGCCGTCATCCTCACCGGGGGCGCCGGAGACCTGAACCCGGAACTCTACGGCCAGGAACCGCACCCACAAACCGGACCGGTTCAAAAGGAGCGCGACGCCTACGAACTCGCGCTGGTCCGCGCCGCTATCGAGCGCAACGCGCCGATCCTGGGCATCTGCCGCGGTATGCAAGTCCTCAACGTCGCCTACGGCGGCACTGTAGAGCAGCATCTACCCGACGTGGTGGGCCACGAGGCGCACCGTCCCCTACCCGGCGTCTTCGTAGATCACGAAGTACGTCTGGAGCCGGACTCGCTTGCTTTTCGAACCGCCGGGGCGCAGGTGGCAGATGTTAGGTCTCACCACCATCAGGGCATAAGGGAGGTCGGCGACGGCCTCACGGTCACGGGCCGGGCGACGGATGACGACACCGTCGAGGCCATAGAAGACCCGTCGCACCCGTTCGTGCTCGGGGTACTCTGGCATCCGGAAGAAGACGAGAAGAGCCGCATCATAAAAGCTTTGGTTTCGGAGGTAATGAAGTAATGCTCGAAGTAATAAACCCGGCCACCGAAGAGGTGCTGGAACAACTCGAACCTGCCACCGCAGGCGACGCTGACGCAGCGGTAGCCCGCGCGAAAGCCGCCTACCCGAAATGGAGGGCCGTTGAACCCGCCGACCGTGCCCGCCTCTTGCACCGGCTGGCGGACGCGCTCGAAACGGAGCAGGAGCACCTGGCCCAGCTAGAGTCCCAGAATGCCGGCAAACCCATCGCCGCCGCCCGCGGCGAGATGGGGATGGTGGCGGACACTTTCCGCTACTACGCCGCCGCCCCCGAACGGCTGCTGGGGGATACTATCCCGGTCTCCGGCGGCGTCAACATGACCTTCCGCGAGCCGCTGGGCGTTGTGGGGCTCATCGTCCCGTGGAACTTCCCGCTGACGATCGCTAGTTGGAAGATGGCCCCGGCGCTCGCCGCCGGGAACACCGTCGTCCTCAAGCCCGCAGAACTCACGCCGCTCACAGCGCTGGAGTTCGGGCGCATCGCCGTAGAGGCCGGCATTCCGGAGGGCGTGGTGAACGTCGTCGTCGGGCCGGGCCGCGAGGTCGGACAGCGCCTCACCGAACACCCGGATGTGGCGAAGGTCGCCTTCACCGGATCTACAGCGGTGGGCAAGAGGATCATGGCCGGAGCCGCCGGAACCATAAAGCGCGTAACGCTGGAACTCGGAGGCAAATCCGCGAACGTAGTCTTCGCCGACGCTGACCTCGAAAGAGCCGCCACCTCCGCCCCCGACGGCGTCTTCGACAACGCCGGGCAGGACTGCTGCGCCCGCTCCCGCATCCTGGTCGAAAAAAGCGTCTTCGACGAGTTCCTCTCGCTCATGGAGCCTGCGGTAAAGGGTTTCCGGGTGGGAGACCCGCTCGACGAGAGCACGGACATGGGACCCCTTATCTCCGCCGACCAGAGGGAGCAGGTCGCCTCCTACGTACCGGAAGATGCGCCGGTGGCGTTCCAGGGCGAAGCCCCGGAAGGCAAGGGCTACTGGTTCCCGCCGACGGTCCTTGCCCCCGTCTCAAACGACGACCGGGCGGCGGCGGAGGAGATCTTCGGCCCCGTGGTCGTGGTGATCCCGTTCGAGGGAGAAGAAGAGGCCATCCGGCTCGCCAACGAGACTATCTACGGCCTCTCAGGCTCTATATGGACGGAGAACGGCGCCCGCGCCATGCGCGTGGCCTGCGGCATCGAGACCGGTGTGATCTCTATAAACTCCAACACCTCCGTCCGCGTCTCGACGCCCTTCGGGGGCTTCAAGCAATCCGGCGTCGGCCGCGAGCTCGGCCCGCACGCCCTCGATTACTACACAGAACTCAAAAGCGTCTACATGGCAACGGAGGAGGGATAGCGATGCCCGGAAGACTCGAAGGAAAAGTAGCCGTTATAACCGGCGCGGCCAGCGGCATCGGCCGCGAAAGCGCCCGCCGCTTCGCCGAAGAAGGCGCCAACGTATGTATCGCGGACCTGGACACCGAGACGGGCAAACAGTCCGCAGGAGAGGTTGGCGGCTTCTATATCCACGTTGACGTCACCGATCCGGACAGCGTGCAGGAGATGTATAAAGAGGCCGCTGACAGGTTCGGCGGCATAGACATCCTCTTCAACAACGCCGGCATCTCACCGCCGGACGACGCCTCTGTCCTGAATACGGATTTCGATGTCTGGCAGAAGGTGCAGGACGTGAACCTGAAATCCGTGTATTTGTGTTGCAAATATGGGATACCGTACCTTCTGGAACGGGGCGGCGGTTCGGTAATAAACACGGCTTCTTTCGTCGCCACAATGGGGGCGGCGACCTCTCAGGTTTCTTATACGGCCTCTAAGGGTGGCGTACTCTCCATGAGCCGCGAGCTCGGGGTGCAGTTCGCCCGCGAAGGTGTTCGGGTAAACGCTCTCAGTCCCGGTCCGGTAAATACGCCGCTGTTGCAAGAGCTATTCGCCTCAGACCCAGAGAAAGCCGCCCGTAGGCTAGTTCACTTGCCGACTGGCCGATTCGCTGAAGCCATTGAGATCGCCAACGCCGCCCTCTTCCTCGCCTCTGACGAGTCCTCGTACATAACGGCCTCGAACTTCCTGGTAGACGGCGGCATCTCCAGCGCATACGTAACACCGGAGTAGGAGGCGCGCATGACCCGAGGCTTATCCAAAAACGTCCTCGATGCCATAGGGGACACCCCGCTACTGGAGATCGAAGGTATCTACTGCAAGCTGGAGTACCTCAACCCCTCCGGCTCCATCAAGGCGCGGATCGCGAAGTACATGATCGACCGCGCCGAGGACGAGGGATTGCTGAAGCACGGCGACACCATCGTCGAGGCTACGAGTGGCAACACCGGCAACGCCCTCGCTATGGTCGCCGCCGTAAAAGGCTACCGGATGCTCGTAGTAATGCCCGAAGGCATGAGCGGCGAACGGGTCGCTATAAGCCGGGCTTTCGGGGCCGAGGTGCTGGAGATCGGGCACTTCCACGTCAACGAGGCGCTGGCAAAGGCGCGGGAGCTCGGACAAGAGCCCGGATACTTCTGCCCGGCCCAGTTCGAGAGCGAGTGGAACGTAGAGGAGAATCGCACCTGGCTCGGGCCGGAGATCCTCGCCCAGTTGCCGGAGGGGGTCATCCCGGACGCGCTGGTCATGGGGGTCGGGACCGGTGGAACCTTGATCGGGGTGGGACAGGCCTTCCGAAAGACCAACCCAGACGTAAAACTATTCGCGATGGAGCCGGATGAGTCTTGCACAATCCTGGGTGGGGAAATCGGCGAGCACCTGATCGAGGGCATCTCCGACGGCTTCCTGCCGGGCATCTTCTCCCGCCACGGGAAACTGGTAAACGATGCGCTTACCGTAGAATCGAGGGAAGCCATAGAAGAGATGCGCCGGATGGCCCGAGACTACGGACTCTTCGTTGGTCCATCGAGCGGCGCGAACCTCATCGCCGCCCGCAAGATCCAAGAAGCTAACCCCCAACTGAAAACTATCGTAACGCTCTTCTGCGACGAAGGCGAGAAGTACATCTCCGAACACTTCGCCAAAGACGACGACGTTCAGGTAAGCGCGGAGACTTTCACCTGAGTCTCATCCGCGGGTACGAGAAAGGGACGGAGCTTCTTCGCCCCGTCCCTTTCGTCCACTGCGGAAGTTGATCCCGGCCCTTACTTCAGGAGTTTCTTAGCCGCCTTCTTCGCCTTTCCGGCGCCACTGCCTCCGCCGCCTTTCTTCTTGCCGCCACCTTTGCCTTTGACGGCCTTCTTTACCTCTTTCTCCAAACCAGCCATGCTCTGTACTCCTTCTCTACGTCCTGACAAAAACTACTCTACCCGTTCTGACAGGATGTAAATCGTCGTACAAACCTATGGAGGCCGGCTCCTGAAGTAGATGCACCCGAGTGGCGAGCATGAGATACTTTATGAGGAAGTGGAAGCGGAGTAATAGAGGTACTGAATGCATCTCAACGGCGGCGAAGTGCCATCCAACGATTTCGACACTTCCAGGCCTTTCTCCAGCTTCGTCGAGACGGCCCGAAAGGTGATCCTGAACCCCGCCGAGTTCTTCCGCAGCATCGAAACGACGACCGCGTCGAAAGCGCCGGTGATCTTCGCGGTGGCCTGCGGAGTAGTCTCGTGGCCACTCAGTTTAATCGCCGAGCCTTTCGACCCCACGATCCCTGACGATGCGAGCACCATGCAAGGTTTGTCTTTTCTTCCATCGGGCAACCTCGGCACTACAATAGCTTTCGTGGCGCTTGGATTGGTTATGCTTCCTCTCTTTGCGCTTTTGAGTCTGTACGTGGGCGCAGTGGTTCAACATCTTTTCGTAATGATCTTCATCCGGCAAAGAAGAGGTTTCGAGGCTACCTTTAGGATGTTAGCTTATGGATCGGCACTCTCACTGTTGGGTTGGATCCCCATAGTTGGCTACCTAGCCATTTTCTACGGCGTTTACGTTTTTACGGTTGGCTTCAGAGAACTGCACTCGACGAGCACGACACGAGCCTTATTGGCGGCGCTGGTGCCGATCTTGATCTGGCTGCCCTTTTTCGTGCTCTCGTTCTTTTTATAGACGACTGTCGCACCTCCCGGATGCCACAAGAAGACGCCTTCCGGCAGATGTGCTAGCCTTATAAAATGCCTTACGAGGGCTACGGGAGAGGGCCGCTGAAAAGATGCGGCCGCCGAAGGTGAAAAGTTCGGGGCGTTGGCCGCGGACTGAATCTCTCAGGCAAAAGGACCGTAGTCGGAGGGCTTCCTGGAAAGTCTGGCTCTCCAACGAGTCGCCGGCGCCGACGGGGTAACACTCTCAGGTCTGGGACAGGGCGAAAAACAGAACGCTCATCCGACATAAGGGGGTATATCCGCGTGGCGCGCTTTACACCGCACACCGAAGCCGACGTAGAGGAAATGCTCGACGCTATAGGGGTTGCGTCGCTGGACGATCTCTTCGCCGACGTTTCACCCAAGTTCGAGCAGGACCTCGACCTTCCGCCCGTACTTTCGGAGTACGAGGCGCTGAAAGGCGTGGATGATCTGGCAAAGAAGAACGTCACCGGGTTGCCGATCTTCCTGGGGGCCGGGGCTTACGACCGGATCGTGCCGACAGCGGTCGGCTCCGTCATCTCGCGCGGCGAGTTCCTGACCTCCTACACGCCATACCAACCGGAGATCAGCCAGGGTCACCTACAGGCGATCTTCGAGTTCCAATCTGTTATCTCTGAACTCACCAGCCTCGAACTCTCCAATGCCTCCGTCTACGAAGGCGCCAACGCCGTCGCCGAAGCCGCCCTCATGACCGCCCGCCTCACCAAACGCGATCCGAAAGTAGCGGTCTCCGCCGGTCTCAACTCCCGCTACCGGGAAGTCATAGAAACCTACGGCGTCGAACTCATTGAGCTACCGTTCAATGGAACCACGGATTACTCTGAGATACCGGAAGACGTTTCCGGCGTCTTCGTCCAGAGCCCCAACTATTTCGGTGTTGTCGAAGACGTCGAGGCCGCGTCGGAGGCGGCGCATGGGGTAGAGGCGCTTTGTGTGGCGGTCTGCGACCCGACCTCGCTCGCCGTGCTGGAGGCTCCCGGTAAACTCGGGGCGGATGTGGCGGTGGGGGAGACTCAGCCGCTCGGGATGCCACTCCTCTACGGCGGACCCTACGCGGGGTACATGGCGACCCACGAGGAGAACGCCCGCCAGCTACCGGGCCGCATCTCCGGGGAGACCGTGGACCAGGACGGCAAACTCGCCTACGTCCTCACCCTCCGCGCCCGCGAACAGGATATCCGGCGCGCCCGGGCCAACTCAAACATCTGCACCAACCAGGCGCTTACCGCCCTCGCCGCGACCGTCTACACTGCCCTCATGGGCCCGGAGGGACTGCGCGAAGTCGCCGAGCTCTCCATCTCCAAGGCGCATTATCTGGCCGAAAGGCTTCAGGCTTCGGGTTTCAGGCTTCGGTATCCCGATGCGCCGTTCTTATGGGAGTTTGCCGTCGAGATGCCGGATGTGGCGGCGGCCAGCGAGGCTTTGCTGGAGAACAATATGGTCGGTGGGCTTGACCTGGGCGACGGGGCGATGCTCGCTGCTGTAACCGAGAAGCGGACCAGAGAAGAACTTGACGCTTTCGTGGAGGTGGTGGCGAATGTTGGATAATTTGATCCGGACAAAAGGCCGCGAGGGTCGCCGGGGCTTTACGCTTCCCAAGCTCGACGTAGAGAAGACCGAACTAAAAGACGTACTCCCCGAAAAAGCGATCCGGGACGAGCAGCCGGACCTGCCGGAGGTAGACGAGCCTACCGTGATCCGGCACTACACTAACCTCTCCCGCAAGAACTGGGGCATAGACACCAACTTCTACCCTTTGGGCTCCTGCACGATGAAACACAACCCCCGCGCCAACGAAGCCGCAGCCGCAGTCCCGGGCTTTGCCGGTCTCCATCCTCTTCAACCGGAAGTCCAAGCCCAAGGCGCGCTACAGGTCATGCACGAACTGCAGGGCTTCCTGGAAGAAGTCTCCGGCTTCCCGGCGGTTTCGTTGCAGCCGATGGCCGGCGCCCAGGGCGAACTTACGAGCATCTTGATGGTCAAAAAATTCTTTGAAGACGTAGGGGACGAAGGACGAACCACCGTTATCGTGCCTTCGACGGCCCACGGCACCAACCCGGCGACGGCCACGATGGCCGGGTTCAAGGCCGTGGAGGTCGGCCTCGACGAGCACGGCTGCGTTCAGGTGGACGAGCTTCGGGAGATGGTTGATGCGTCTACCGCCGCGCTCATGATCACCAACCCAAACACCTGCGGCGTCTACGAGCGGAATATAGCCGAGATAGCGGAAGTCCTGCACGAAGCCGGCGCGTTCCTCTACATGGACGGCGCCAACATGAACGCCAACCTCGGCCGCATGCGCCCCGCCGACGCCGGTGTGGACATCATGCACTACAACCTTCACAAAACCTTCTCGACTCCTCACGGCGGCGGCGGACCCGGCTCCGGAGCCATCGCCTGCACCGACACCCTCGCCCAATTCCGCCCCGACCCGGTTGTAGAGAAAGACGACGACACCTACACGTTTGTCCGTCCCGAAAAGAGCATCGGGCGCGTCTCGACCTTCCACGGGAACTTCGGGGTGCTGCTCAAGGCGTGGAACTACATCAGGATGCATGGCCCAGAACTGAGAGACGTGACCGACATGGCCGTGTTGAACGCCAACTACATCCGGGCGAAGCTCCGCGGAACCTACCGCATCCCCTACGACGAGCTGTGCAAGCACGAGTTCATCGCCCAGCCGCCGGAGGGCAAAAAGGCGTTGGACATCGCCAAAGGGCTCATAGATCATGGCTACCACCCGCCCACGATCTACTTCCCCCTCGTCGTAAAAGAAGCCATGCTCATAGAGCCGACCGAGTCCGAGTCCAAAGAGACCCTCGACGACTTTATCGGCGCGATGCTGGAGCTGGCCGAATCTACACCCGAAGAACTCGAAGCGGCGCCGACCCACGCCCCGACCAAACGCCTTGACGAAGCCCGCGCCGCCCGCCAACTCAAAGCGAGGTGGTGAGGGTGGCTTCCGAAGGACTGCGCTATACCCCGCTCTACGAGGAGCACAAATCTCTTGGCGCTAAGCTGGTGGATTTCGCCGGCTACGAGATGCCCGTCCAGTACGAGGGCATAAAAGCCGAGCACAAAGCCGTGCGCGAGCACGCCGGCCTCTTCGACGTCTCGCATATGGGTGAGGCCGTCTTCCGCGGCCCGGATGCCGAAAAGGCCGTGCAGCGGCTCGTCACCCGCGACGTCTCGCGCCAGGAAGAGGGCCAGGCTGGCTACTGCGCGGTCTGCTACGAAGACGGTGGGACGGTGGACGACGTCATCGTCTACAAGCGCCCGGACGACTTCCTCGTCGTCGTCAACGCCTCCAACCGTGACAAAGACTTGAAACACTTCCGCGAAAACATCGAAGACCTGGACGTAGAACTCACCGACGAGTCCGATGACTGGGCGCTCCTCGCGCTCCAGGGTCCGGAGGCCGTCGCAATGTTGCAAAACTTTACGGAAGAGGATCTCTCGTCGATCAAACCTTTCCGCTTCGTCGAGGGGAAAATAGATGGTGCCCCGGCCATCCTCTCCCGCACCGGTTACACCGGCGAAGACGGCTTCGAGCTTTACGTAGGACCAGACGATGCACCCGGCATCTGGCGCAAGCTCGTTGAGGCTGGAGCTTCACCGGCGGGCCTCGGGGCGCGGGACACTCTGCGACTAGAAGCCGGAATGTGCCTCTACGGCAACGAGCTTGACCCGGAGACGACTCCGCTCGAAGCCGGCATCGGCTTCGCCGTCCATTTGGACAAGGAAGAGGAGTTCGTCGGCCAGTCGGCGCTCAAAGAAGAAAAGGAGCAGGGGCTCCGCAAAAAGCTCGTCGGGTTCAACCTGGAAGAACGTGGCATTGCCCGCCACGACCATGTGGTGAAAGCCGGTGAAGAAACGGTCGGTAAAGTCACCAGCGGCACCATGTCCCCGACGTTGAATGAGGCGATAGGACTTGCGCTCGTCGCCCCGAACGTAGAAGATAGGTTCGAGGTAGAGATACGTGGCCGGAGGATACCGGCCCACACTGTGCAGGTGCCGTTCTACAAACGTGAGAAGCGATAGCTAGGGGGAAAAGGTGAGCGTACCGCAGGATCTCCAGTACACCAAGAGCCACGAGTGGGTTCGCGTGGAGGATGACGTTGTTACGGTCGGCATCACGGATCACGCGCAAGAGGAGTTGGGGGACGTGGTCTTCGTCGAGCTGCCGGAAGCAGGCGACAGCCTAAGCTCCGGCGACACTTTCGGCACCATAGAGTCCGTCAAGGCCGTCTCGGACCTGTACGCCCCGATGGGTGGTGAAGTGGTAGAAGTCAACGGGACGTTAAACGACACCCCGGAGAACGTGAACGAGGACCCGTATGGTGAGGGTTGGATCCTCAAGATCCGAACCTCCGAAGAGGCCGACCTGCTCTCTGCCGAAGAGTACGAGAAGGTTTTGGAAGAAGAAGGGTAACTCTTCTCTCCGTACACCCGGCGATGTAGCCTGCATACGCTCCCGAATTTCGCGCACGCTTCCCAGCTAATATCCTCTTTACCGGAGGATCATCGTGAGCTCACAGGCCCCTGTTTTACTGGCAGCAGAGGACGTGACGAGAAAGGCAATGAGTAGCGCCTTCCGCAACAAGTCTCTGCCCGCAAGTACGCCAAACAATGTGCTCCCCTGTTGAACCAGCAAAAGTCGAACTGATACGAATTGTCGACTCCCTGACTCTCTTTTGTGAAGGTTCTCCAGTGAAGTTTTTCCCTCCAACAACTCTTCTGCCAACGCCTCTTCCTGCTCCCGGTCCTCCTTGGGATGATCTTTCTGGCCTTCATTCCGGTTTTCTTTCGTCACTCTGCAGACACCTTTCTCCATGGCTTGCTGGTACAAGATCTATGAAAACAGAGGGGTGTGAATCGGTGATGAACGTTGGTTGAAGTGGGTGCGAATATCGATGAGATTCCGGAAAACCACGAATTTGTATAGGTTAGATATCTTCGCCCCGCAGCACGCGCCGGTTGAGAGCCTGCGTTTCTTCTGCCGGGGTCATACCGTACAGGCGTCCTAGCATCCGACGACACAACTCATACTGCTGCGACGCTCGGCTCCGGAGACCGAGGCGAGAGTAGCAGCGCATGAGCCGCCGGTAGATCTCTTCGTGATAGGGGTCTTTCTCTAGTATTTGGTAGCAGATGCCGATGCTCTTCTGGAGCTGACCATCGTCCATGAAGTAGTCGGAGAGCCTGTCGAGCATGTCCACGTAACCACCGGCGAGTCGCTCCCGCTCGATCATGGTCCAATCCTCGTAGAGATCCTGAATCAGGTAATCATCCCGGTAGAACCCAACAGCCTCTTCGTATTCCCGAACGACCTCTTCTATCTTCCCGGAACGCTCCAGCAGCCGTCCGCATTCGTAGTGGGCGCCGAATTCTTGCACGTCCGATGACACCCTGATCCCCGAAGATATACGGTAGCGGCCACCGTCCAGCACCACGCATTCCGACAAGTCCGGCGTTAGGGTTCCCAACACGCCTCGCATGGCGTACGTAGCGGAGTTCAGAGACCAGCGTGCCTTTTGAGGCCGGGACTCCGGCCATAACCATCCCATTATGGCTTCCTGAGAAACCGGCTGCGGGTGATGTGCCAGCAAACGCCGGAAGATCGCCACCGCTTTCGAGTTTCGCCCCAGATCCACAACCGCGCCCTGGTAGAAAACTTCGAAGTCGCCAAAGAATCTCACCCAAAGTCCCTTTGAAGACAAATCCTTCAACTGATCTGGGCTCCTACCCCGGCTGGTCGGCGACTCACTCAATATCTTTCGCAAAACTTCCCCTTTCAGGTGATGAGCCACCCCCGGACGGAGAATTGTAGGATGAGTCGCGCCGCCCCCTACGATATAATTCACGGAAGGGCGAGCGTCTTCATCCCCTCAAAAACCTCTGGAGAAACCGCTCCTGGTTGGTAGCCGGACGGGCCGGACTCTCCGGAGGCCCCGGATCGGAGACGCTCCTCTTATTCGATTTACTCTTGCAGTGTACAGCATCCAACCCGAGGTAAGCAAATGTTTACTTTGGACTCTGCAGCGAGTAAGATACATTATTCGAGATATTTGGCTGGTCTCAATCAGGCGAGAAGGAGACACGTTGGGCGAGGAGTTAGGGGCGCGGGGAGTGGAGATTCTCGGTTTTCTGGCGCGTCGCAGCATGCGGGGGGAAGGCTCACCGAGCCAGAGGGAAGTGGCTTCTGCTGCTGGGTTCAGGAGTTCCAGGAGTGCCCACGTGCATCTGACGAAGTTAGAAGAGGGTGGCTACGTCGAGCGTGAGACCGGCCAGGCCAGGGGAATAAAGTTGACCCGTAGGGGGTGGGGCGCCGCCCTGGCGGAGACGCCGTTGCTAGGAAGAATAGCCGCCGGGCGCGGTTTGGAGGCCGTGTCGGTCGGGGACGACGCATATTCCCTGGTCGCGGAACTCTTGATCTCCGGCTCCGGTAGGGAGCGCTACCTGTTGAGGGTCGTAGGTCAGAGCATGGTGGAGGCCGGCATAGAAGAAGGAGACTTACTCGTCGTTGAGGAGAACGAGTCTCCGCCGGAAGGAACCGTTGCGATAGCGTTACTCGAAGAGGGTGAAGAGGTTACGGTAAAGCGTCTGTACCGTGAAAACGGGCAGATAAGGCTCCAGGCGGAGAACCCCGGCTACGACGACATAGTGATCCCCGCAGAGAAAGTGCTTGTACAAGGGCAGGTGATTTACGTGATACATCCGC
>JBARZO010000331.1:0-2141 GCA_049650165.1 Rubrobacteraceae bacterium | reverse complement strand
CTCCAACATAGAGGAGGAACTGGAAGAGGCCCAACAGGAGACGCAGACAAGCTAGGCAATGTAAATCCAATTTTTTAGACCCCGTGCAAATAGCATGGGGTCTTTTTCTTGTTCCCTCCCACTGAATACTCCATGCTACTCTGAATGCCTCGAACAGGTCACGAGGAGGTAGCCAGTGGACATAACCATCCGTCACGCTGGGCCGGAAGACTAACAAGGCCGTGCGCGACGACTGGCAGGGGAAAGGTGTCGGAAGCGCGTTGCTGGAAGCCGCCCTCGACCTTGCTGATAACTGGCTCGGTGTCACCAGGGTAAGGCTACAAGTTTACACAGACAACAAAGCCGGCATCACACTGTACGAGAGGTTCGGGTTCGAGATCTAAGGCACCCACCGCCGCGGAGCTTTCCGGAACGGCGAGTACGTGGATACCTATTCGATGGCCCGCATCAGGGACCTACGGGCTTAACCTTCTTCCAGGTGGGCCTGTATCCGGATATCCACATTTCCTTTTAGGGCGTTAGTTACCGGGCATATGCTGTCTGCCCGCTCCACGGCTTCCTGAAAACCTTCCGCGTTCATGGACGGCACGCTCCCGCGAACGTCCAATTCTATAGCGGTGATCCTGAACCGCCCCTCTTCTACTTCGTCGAGGGTGCATACGGTACTCACGTTCATCCGCTCGGGCGTTGTCCCCTGCTCCCCCAGCACGGACGAAAGCGCCATCGAATAGCAGGACGCTTGGGCGGCCGCCAGAAGTTCCTCCGGGCTGGCGTTGTCTTCCTCGGACCCTATACGCGAGGACCAGGTTGCGGGCTCCTCCCCCACCATCCAATTCCCGAGCGCTAAGCTCCCGGCCCCTTGCTCCAGCTCTCCCTCCCAGTAAACTTCGGCACGTCTTTCAGCCGTCGCCATAGATACCTCCATCCGTCGGCCGCTGGAGACACGGTGGCCGAGATCCTACTCTCTAGTGGTCGCTACCTACGGTTCATTCTACTTGTTTTTTGCAGCCTCCTCGACTTTACTCCGGTAGATGTTGGGCTCAGCCACCCCGATAGCTTCGCTGGTAGTGATCTTCCCATTAAAGAGGAACGCAGTTTGTCGTAGCGAAGACTCCAGATCAAAGGGGTCCAGCGCAGACGTGGCGTCTTTTGGAATTACTATGTCGTACCAACGCAAGGCGCCGCTCGCCGCCGTGTAGTGAACGCAGATATTGGCTACCGTGCCGCAGATCAACAGTGTATCCACGCCCCAGAGCCTCAGGAAGTGGTCCAGGTGAGTACCGTAGAAGGCGTCGTAGCGGACTTTGCGGATTACCAACTCTTCGTCGCGGGGCTGAAGCTCGTCTATTATCTGCCAGCCCCAGGAGCCCTCGCGGACATGCTCGGGCCAGATCTCCCATTCCGGATCGCCGTCGGTGTGCGTGTCCTGGGTGAAGACTACTTTCATTCCGGCATCGCGCGCCAGATCCAGCAGTTTCCGGATGACGGGGATCGTGCCTTCCGCGTCCGGGACGACGAGCGAGCCGCCTTCTTTCACGAAGTCGTTCTGCATGTCCACCAAGATCAGGGCTGTCTTCGCCGGGTCCAACCGGACACTATCGTGAACCGCATACTCGGGGACTTCTACTGAGCGTGCCACAGTTCTCTCCTCTCCTTTGTTTACCCGTCTTTAGTTTATCGTTCCCCGGAGCCGGTAGAATTGCTCCCATGGAAGGTGAGAAGAAACTCCGAGACGACCCGACCCGGCGCGAGATCCTGCGCGACAAGCTGGATCGCTACCTGGATCTGCCGCTCGCCCTCGCCTCGGTAGTGGTCGTGCTACTCGTCATCATCCAGCTCACTGGTGAGGTGAACGAACCCTGGCGGAGCCGCATGGAAATCCTGAGCTGGGTAATTTGGTCGCTGTTTTTTCTGGAGTTCGTGGCGAAGTTCGCGCTGGCTCCGGCGAAGCGCCATTATCTGCGCACACATTGGTTGGATGTCCTGATCGTGCTGTTGCCGTTCCTGAAATTTCTGCGGCTGGCGCGGGTATTGCGGGCGACGCGGGCGTTGCCGATCTTCCGTCTGCTGGTCTTCGGAGGACGTGGTTCGGAGTCCACCCTGGAGTTGCTCCGACGGCGGCGGTTCGGGCAGCTCGGCAT
>JBARZO010000330.1:0-4470 GCA_049650165.1 Rubrobacteraceae bacterium | reverse complement strand
CAACCACTACGGCTTCTGCCTCGTATACCGTGTCTTGAAGCATACTGAAGACAACGGAGGCCAACACGAAACCCAGCATGACTACCATTACCAGAACCCGGTGTACCCACAGTACGTGAAGTACCTCCCGGAGCGTGAGATGGTCGCGCTCCTCCCGCTGCCAACCCTGCCGGCTAGTAGATCTCACCATTTTTGACCGATCGTCGGTATAGGTCAGGGTCGCTGTCAATTAGAGCTAATATGGCCGAAGCCTGCTCCGAGGAGCTCTCAGACACTATCTGCCTGGCTTCATCGTACTGACCTTCCACTACCAGGGCGTCCGCGATCGAGAGGTTTATAGACTCCACGAATTCTTCTCTCTGGGCTTTCTCGGAGGCTTCCAGACTTTCCAAGTTTGTAGAGGCGTACCGGCGGGCTTCTTCCAGGATCTCCCGACCTTTCTCGGGCTGGCCCTCACGAACGTAGATGCGCCCTAGATTGTATAGGCTTTCTATAGACATTTGTCCGTCTTTCCTCAACCCCTCATACACCCGCTCGGCCTCTTTGAACTTTTCCTGACGGAGCAAAGACTGAGCCAGCGCCGTTGAGACCGTCGTAGCATTGGGATTGAGTTCTCGAGCCTTCCGATAAGATTCTGTAGCGGCTTCGTAATCGTTCAGTTGATTGAGTTGAAGAGACCCTAGCAAGGCATAGGGCAAGTAGTTGTGCGGGTCTCGAGCGGTCGCTCTCTCCAACGATTCGACGGCGTCTTTGTTGCGACCCTGACGTTGCAGGAGCCCGGACTCCGCCTGCAAAGGTTCGGGGCCGAAGGGATCCAAGCGGGCGGCTATTCGTGCCTGACTTATAGCGCCCTTCTCGTCTTCGGCCGCCGCCAGTCGCTGCTGCTCACCCAGATAGTAATCCGACAAATACAAGGACAGCGCCAACAAGATCAAGGCCAAAACCAGAAAGCCTGCAGAGATTCTGAAGATCACACTACTCAAAGCTCAATCACCGTCCTTGAGAATATCCACTACCGTCGCCAAATACAAGCCCTCAAACACGCACGAAAAAGACGGGCTCCCGAAGGAACCCGTCCCAGTAAACCCTTTGTTCGGGTTACTTACAGATGGTGCTCTTAGCTGAAGATGCGACGGGCCAACAGACCGCCACCGACCAGCAGGGCGCCAGCGCCCAAGGTGAACAGCGAAGCGCCACCCGTGTCGGGAAGCATGGCCTCGCTGGACTCGCTGGACTCAGCAGCAGCGGACTCGCTGGACTCAGCAGCAGCAGCCTCTTCGGTGCCGTCAGCCTCGTCAACAGCGCCGTCGCCGTCGTCGTCAGTGCCCACGACGTCGTCGACAATCGGAGCCACGAACTCGGTGTTCAGGCAGTCGTTAACCTGCGTCTGGGAGATACCGAGCTCCTGAGAGATCTCAGCAACAGCATCGCCGTCGACGGACGCGGCGTTCGCATCGCCGTACTGCACCTGGGTGGCAGCCGCATCAGCGACGTTGGTGCAGATCTCAGTGTCTACACTGTTATCCGTATTGTCGTCGTACTGAATCGCCGTCGCCTGGGCGAGAGCCGGAGCAGCCGCTACCAGCACCATAGCCAGCATTGCCGCCAACAACATCAATTTCCTCAATTTACTTACCTCCTGTGATTGAGGATTTACCATTACGAACCGCATTGTTCCACCTCTAGCCCTTACTGTCAACACTTTAACCGGGATCTTTTCCTAATTTCTTAAACTTTCTTAATATTCGTTCCGCAAACCTACTTCCAGACTCTTCGGAGATTTGCAGCGATTGTGGTTTCGGGGAAGGTCTTACAGCTTTTTACGGTTATTATCGACGGGTGCCGAAATCGGCTGTGTACATAGTGACGTCTTTGTAGCTCTTGTAAGTGCCGGTATAGGTTCCAATGCCGATCTCGCGGAATTTGCCGTTGAGTATGTTGCGCCGATGGCCGGGGCTCTTCATCCAGGCTTCCATTATGCTGTTGGGGCTTCCTTTGCTCCCTGAGCCGTAAGCAATATTCTCGCCCGCCGTGTAATATTTGTAGCCTTTCGGGGTATAGCCGAACCTCTTGAGGCGCTTCGCGAAGCTACCACGACCTTTTGTGTTGTGAGAGAAGTAGTCTCGCCGGATCATGTCTTTGGAGTGGGCGCGGGCGGCTTTTTCCAGCTTGGGATGGACACAGAATGTACGGAGCTTATGGTTTCGGCGGATCTTATTGTGCAGGGCGAAGGTTTGCTTTTCTTCGGCGTTGAGGAATATCTTGCCTCCCCCACACTTCTTTACAGATCCACCGCCAGCAGCCTCAGCCACCGGAGAGTCTAGAGCGGATACCCCCAAAGCGGTCGCAGCCGCCAAGAAAAACGTTGCCAATATAAGTGTGAGATACCTCATAAAACCCTGCCTCCACGGTGGAAGTTTCTTTTCACGCGAGGTCTCGGCACGAAAGGATGACAACTTTAGCCTGTCTCGAAAATTTCTCGTGGGACGATTCTGCGTAGCTCATTTGTTGATCGACCGAATAAAAGTCACGATGAACACGGCGGAGATCAGCATCATCGCTCCCGTGGCGATGAGACCCAAAGAAACGAAGAGGATGGTAGCGGCGCCCGCACCTTCTCCCCAAGCGCCGGTGGCCCATACGAAAGCGAAGAGGGAAGCGAAGAACGTTAGTAGGATCAAGATCATACCCCCGGGCAGATCCCGGATTTGTATCGCCATCTTTTCGACGAGGTACGTAAAGCGACCTTTTGGATGGCCGCTCACTTGCACATTGTCTATGCAACGCCGGAACTCCTCGTCACCCGTTAGGCCGATGACTCTCGACAAGTAGTATGCTTCGCTGGGCTGCTTGCCCATACGGAGTAGTTCCAGGTAATTGCGCCGGTAGAGATCTACCGCTCCTGAGTGCGGGGAGGCGAGTTGCTTTAGGAAAGCGTGGGTATCGAGGCGGGTGGCGTAGCGGCGCGCCTCTTGCTGGGCGGTGCGGGCCTCGCGGCCGGTCCGCTGCTGACCGGAGATCTCCGACACTTCCAGAAAGAACATCTCGCGGGAAAACTCGATGGCGCTCTGACGTTCGCGGCGGCGGGAGGATATCTCCGTTCTTATGCCCCGCGCCCGGTATTCCTCACGCCGAAGACGGTAGACGTACTCCTGGTAGAAGTCCCAATCCTCCACCTCATCGGCGCGGTCCCGCAACCGGTAAGCTTCCTCAATCGTGTCTGGAATTCTGCGTTCATCCATAAATTTGGCTGCTTAGTCCTAAGCTCCCGCTTTTGTGTTGCTTTACGCTTGCGCGCCCCTTCTGGACCACGAATAATATCATGAGATCAGGGCTCCCAAGCCGTGTGACCTACTACTATTCCTCGATCTCTTCCAGGTTTTCGTACCCCCACAGCGCGTAGAATAAGCCTCCACCCCGCACCCGCACGTCTAGATGGCCTCCTTCGGCCAATTCTTTCAGCATCTCGTCGGCTTCGGAGACCGTGAGCGTTGTGTTCATCGCCGCCTGCGCAGGTGTGATCTCCCCATGATCTTTGATCGCCTCCAGCAGTTCCCGTTCTCGACTATTGTGAGGCGCGAGTTCCGGTTTCTCCGGGCGAGAATCCACCAGCCCGCCGACCCCCCGGGCAAAGACGCCGAAAGCCGGGAAGATCGCCCAGCCGAAAACGAAGATCAACCACCACATGTGGGGGAACGCAAACAGTACCGTCGCCACTGCGAGAAGGATCAAACCTCCCGTAACTATCCCCGTTACGGCCTGGGCCTTGGGGCTCATGGCTTCGACGTCGACGCCTATGTCGGACCAGAACTCGTCCGAGTCGCTTTGCTTTTTTGCGTGCCGCCTAGTCTGCCGCCCGTTAGAGCTTTCGAGGTCTTTTCCGGATCTCCGTTCCATAGGCATAGAATCTCCTCTAAATATACCAGCCATACATCATCCGGCACAAACCACGCACGACCCCGAAAATGCTAATCTCTGAACAAGCTAGACGGAGGGACCCTGAGATGGATTTGGAACAGCGCATAGACGAATCGAAGGATGCACTCCAGCGAGAGCTGGAAGAGTTCTTGCGAATGCCTTCTATATCCGCCAAGTCCGATGAAAATAACGGCTTCCGTGGATACGCTGAGTGGGTCGCTGAAAAGCTAGAAGAAACCGGTGCTGAAACCCGGATCATGGAGACCGAGGGCCATCCGGTCGTCTACGCGGAGATCGGTGACGGCGAGAAGACGCTCCTCTCCTACGGCCACTACGACGTTCAGCCGCCGGAGCCGTTGGACCTTTGGGAGAGTGATCCTTTCGGGCCAACGGTGCGGGACGGCTCCATCTACGCCAGGGGCGTCGCCGACGATAAGGGCGACGTGATGGCCCGCATCCAGGCGCTGCGTCTATATATAGAGCGGCACGGCCCGCCGCCGTTCAAACTGAAGTTCCTGATCGAGGGCGAAGAAGAAGTCGGCAGCCCGAACC
>JBARZO010000329.1:0-2815 GCA_049650165.1 Rubrobacteraceae bacterium | reverse complement strand
GTCCCGAGCCCTGCTGCTGGTTGTTCGGCGACGCGCCGGGCGTCGCCCCTCCTTGTGGCGGCGCCCCTCCTTGTGGCGGTGCTCCTCCTTGTGGCGGTGCTCCTCCTTGTGGCGGTGCTCCTCCTTGTGGCGGTGCTCCTCCTTGTGGTGGTTGTGTGCCCTGTTGCGCGGCTGACGAAGCTCCTGCCTGATCTGATGGCGCGGACTGCGAAACGGAGGAGCCGCCGGTCGAATTGTTCGAGGAGCCGTTGGTAGAATTTGCATTCGAATCCGCAGCAGAGGGTTGTTCGGCGTCGGAGCTTTGGTCCTGGATCAGGAAGTGCTTTAGCTTCCCGTTCTCGACGAGCTTTGAGATTTCCTCGGCGGTAAATACCGGGTCGCGTCCCTGGAACCCCCCCAAGTCTATGACTGGTTCGTCGGTGTTCAAGATGATCGGACCCGTGCTCCTGGCGTCCGTCCCGGCGACGAGGTACTCGGCGTCACCCTGATTGTTTTCGAGATAATTGATCAGCTCGGGGTCGGCTTCTTCATCTCGTGAGCCTGGCCCACCACCTCCCGGGGTCCCGCCCCCGGCACCAGCGGCGTTTCCGCCAGAGCCTCCGGCGTTTGTGTCGTTGCCCGGCGCCGGTTGGACTTGTGCCGACGCGTTCTGTGTTCCGCCGGGTGCACCGCCAGGCCCGCTACCAAGCCCACCGCCGGGCATGCCGCCACCTGTTGTGGCTGCGGATTGCGGACCGGCTGAGGGGAGTGAGCTGTCTGTGTCACGTATTGTCGTGTAGCCCGCCCAGGCCGCCGGACTTATAGACAATGCGAGCGCGCCTATCAGAGCGGCCGTCAGAGCCACGCGGCGTCCGAACTTAACCACCGATCCGAGACGAGCCACGATGAGAAGCACGGCTGCGGCTACACAGAGGACTGCCACGGTGGGGATGAGATACGTGCTCCAGCCTTCGTAACTGCGCAGGATATACGCTTGCGCCGCTCCGGTTGCGACGAGCGCGAAGGGAAATCCCCATCCTCGCCAGCCGGGTCTGCGATAGTCTCGCCACAGGGCTGTCGTGCCGGCTCCGACCAGGGCCGCGAGTCCCGGCGCGAGCATCACGAGGTAGTAGAGGTGTCCCTCACTTGCGACGCTGAAGTACGCCGCGATCGTCGCGGTCCACATTCCCCAGAGCGCCAGACCCTGATAACGCACCCCGAGTGGCAAGGAAGGTCTACCACGCCAGGCTATCGCCACCCCACCGATCAGGGCGAGCGGTAGCAGCCAGCTTATCTGACCTGCCATCTGCTGATTCAGTAGACGAAGCGGTCCCTTGTCTCCGTACTCGTTCGGGACCATGCCGCCGCCACCGTTGGTTCCGGCATTCGCCTGCTGAGTGTTCTGGGAGTTGTTTTGGTTCGCGGTGGAGCTCTGCTGGGCTTGCTGGGTGTCGCCCGAACCGTTTAGAAGTCCGGATATCGGGTTCGACTGACCTAGCAGACGCTGGAAGCCGTTGTAGCCCAGGATCAGGTTGTAGACCGAGTCGCCCTCACTGGACCCCACGTAAGGCCGTTCGCTGGCGGGTGTTAGTTCCACCGCAGTCGCCCACGAAAAGGAGACGGTGAGCAGCACGATGGTTGCGAGCGCGAGATGCACAAACCGCTTCCAGAGCGTGGTGCGGGCGGCGAGCAGGTACAGTAGATAGAATGCCGGAAGAACTAGAAACGCCTGCATCATCTTGATGTTGAATCCCAGACCGACGATGGCGGCGCAGATCAGCAACCAGCGCAACTTCCCGGTCTCGACGGCCTTGATGACGGCCCACGCTGCGAGCAATAACGTAAAGAGGAGCAACATGTCTGCGGTGTTGTTCCGGCTCGTGGCTACGACTATTGGAGTAATCGCCAAGACCAGTGCCGCGATGAGACCGGCGCCTCGCCCGAACGTCCTGCCGACGAGATGGTAGATCAAGGCCACGCAGGCTACTGCCGCGAGCGCCTGCGGCAAGAGGATACTCCAGCCGTGGAAGCCGAAGATCCAGGCTGAGGCGGCCTGGATCCAGAGTCCCAAAGGCGGCTTGTCTACCGACACGAATCCCGCGTCGAAGGAGACGAAGAAGAAGTTGCTGAAACTCGTGAGCATATTCTTGACGGCGGCGGCGTAGTAAGTATTGCCATAATCTAGGCTCAAGAACTTGTAAAAGTTCAAGAACGCGGCCAGGGCCAGCACGACCACAAAGCCAAGCGTGTGCCAGGGTATCCTCGATTCCCGTGAGCTCGGTTTGCCTGAAGGAACATTGCGTTCCCGGGACAGTTCCTGAGTCATCTCTCTCCTTCTCGTCTCGGATGCCTTTACGTAAGGAAGTCTGGAGTGCGAGCCTATGAATCTCTTTGTTCTGGTTTATGAGTTTTCATAGGAATGAGCTTCGCTACGACCCGGAGGGTGCAAGGTGGGCTAGTATGTGGGCGTGGCACGCATCCTGATAATCGAGGACGAGGAGAAGATGGCCCGGATGCTCGCGCGCGTTCTGCGCGAGGAGGGTTACGGCGCGGAGACGGCTGACGACGGACGGACGGGTCTCTCGCGTGCGCTGGACGACTCGTTCGACCTTCTGGTCGTTGATTGGATGCTCCCGGAGCGCAGCGGCATACAGATCGTGCGGGGACTAAGAGCGGCGGATATCCACACCCCTGTTCTCATGCTAACCGCCCGCAGTCAGGTCGAGGACCGGGTAGAGGGACTGGATTCCGGAGCTGACGACTACCTGCCCAAACCCTTCGCTCTCTCCGAGTTGCTGGCGAGGGTCAGGGCGCTCACCCGGAGGCCGCAGACGGC
>JBARZO010000328.1:0-2374 GCA_049650165.1 Rubrobacteraceae bacterium | reverse complement strand
GGGTGCTTACGATTATTGCAAATTACCTGCAAACATCTACATTTCGTTCATCCGACTACATTTCGAAACAACCGGAAATATGGCCGGGTTGGTGTACAGAGGTTGAGCTCTTTGAAGACGTGCTTGGCAAAGATCGCGGTCGGAACGGAGGAGTGAACATTCTTTACAGTGGCTCTGTCCCTTCGTTAAGGATGGCGAGATAGCGCGTGTAGGCGAACACCCGCTCGCGTTTACGGCCAGTGATCTCGCGCACGATGCCGAGGTTCTCCAGCGCCTCGACCGCACGGGCTACGGTAGGGTAGCTGGCCCCGGTGCGTTCTGTGAGGGCGTTCAGGTTGGCGAGGGGTCTGTCGCGGAGGACATCGAAGACCCGCAGGGCGTTGGCGGCGGCCCGCCCGAGCGACTGCACGCGGGCGGCGTCGTCGCGGAACAGGGCGAGCAGCCGGTGGGCGGTATCCACGGCGCTCCCGGCTGTGCTCGCCACGCCTTCGAGGAAGAAGTCGAGCCAGGCTTCCCAGTCGCCCTCGGATCGCACGGTGTCGAGCAGACGATAGTATTCGGGGCGGTGCTGCTTGAAGTAGAAGCTGAGATACAAGAGCGGCTGATCGAGCACTCCGGCGTCGAAAAGCATCAGCGAGATCAGGAGCCGCCCGACGCGGCCGTTGCCGTCGAGGAACGGGTGGATGGTCTCGAACTGCACGTGGGCGAGCGCGGCCTTGACGAGCGCCGGTAGGCCATCGTCTTCGATATGGATAAAATGTTCGAGCGACGCCATGCAATCTTCGATGTACTGCGGCGAGGGCGGCACGAACTGGGCATTACCGGGTCGGGTGCCGCCGATCCAGTTCTGGCTGTGGCGGAACTCGCCGGGCTGCTTGTCCGCGCCACGCCCGCCTGCGAGCAGCTTTTCGTGTACCTCGCGTAACAGGCGATTGGAGAGCGGGAAGCCTCCGCGCAGCCGGGCCATGCCGTGTTCGAGGGCGGAGACGTAGTTGGAGACCTCCACGACGTCGTCGAAGGGCACGCCCGGCGCCTCGTCGAGTTCGAAGAGCAGCAAGTCTGAGAGGGAGGATTGCGTACCCTCGATCTGGCTGGAGAGCACCGCCTCGCGCCGGACGTAGGCGTAGAGAAACAGGTCAGGGTCCGGCAATAGGGCGGTGACGCCATCCAGCCGTCCGCAGTCGAGCAAGGCCCGCTCCAGCAAGCGCTGACGCGGGCCGGAGAGATCTAGCGTCGGGTCAGGCGGTAAAGACGCGGGCACGAAGGCACGTACAGTCTCATCTCCCGTAGCGGCGATCTCATATTGTCCCGCAGGTCCGCGTTTCATGGCTGTTCTCACTTGTGTAAATAAGCTCAACGACTATTAACGAAAGCACGTCTATTCGTTAATAGTACATCCTAGCATCTTCAGGCCAACGTCGCTTCCAGCAGGCTTGAGAACGTCGGCTCGCACCATCAGTTTTCTCGACATTCAGCTCTCCGCGGTCTTGGAGGTTCAGGATGGGCAAGCAAACCGCGAGAGCTATGGACAGTGCCCTCGACGATGCCGACCGCCGGGACGAGACCGAGGAAGGTAAAGACGCCTTCGAAGGGGTGATCCGTCCGCGTTGGTGTAAAGGTTGTTGTACAGAAGCCCCGTCTGTGTCGCCGGAGCTTTACATTTATCGCGTTTTACCTGGAAATCGCAATAAAACAGGAGAGCCGACGAGCGGACTCGAACCGCTGACCTGCTCATTACGAGTGAGCTGCTCTACCAGCTGAGCTACGTCGGCTTGTTTCGGTGCGTGAGTATATCGTACGGCCTTGATGCTTTCATCTAATCCGGGTTGACTGGGGTATGAACCGAAGGTACTCTGTAACTCCTGTTGTTTGTAGTCGTGGGGACTACGAGGAGAGGAGGAATATGCAGAAGGCCGTGGACCCTGCCCGGGGCGCTTCGCCGGGGCGGGCAGACATCTTCCGGGCGCTGGAGAGGTGTTACGACCCGTGTTGTCAGGAGCGCGAGATCAGCGTGGTGGGTATGGGCCTGATCGAGTCAGTAGAGGTCCGAGACCGCCGGGTGCGGATCGAGATGACCTTAACGTCGGGATGGTGCCCGTTCGCCTCCCGGCTCATAGAGATGATCCAGGAAGAAGTCGGCACGCTATCAGAGGTGGACGACGTGGAGGTCGAGGTCGTCTGGGACCCGGCCTGGACCCCGGAGCGGATGAGCGCCGATGCGCGGGAGAAGCTAACGCTGCCGCTGCAGGAACTCATACCGTTGCGTGAAGCCCGACTGAGAGGAGAGAGCGCATGATAAACGACGACGTTCTGGTCTTCGATTGTGTGGCCCACCCGTTCAACTTCGACGAGAGCAACGCCCTCGGCAGCGCGG
>JBARZO010000327.1:0-7354 GCA_049650165.1 Rubrobacteraceae bacterium | reverse complement strand
GCCCGAAGGCTTTGTGTGCTTTTCGCACGGCAATGAGACGTTTCATCCAGTTCAGCAGAGATCCGGGGCTCCGACTGTGAGATTCGGCGTTCAGGGCTTCGTAGCCGTAGACCGGGTCCATTATGGGCGGCAGGTAGAGCCGGGCGGGGTCGGCGCGAGAGAAGCCCGCATTGCGATCGCTGGTCCACTGCATCGGGGTGCGGACGGCGTCCCGGTCGCCGAGGAAGATGTTGTCCCCCATCCCGAGTTCGTCGCCGTAGTAGATGATGGGTGTGCCGGGCATGGACATGAGCAGGCTATTCAGGAGCTCTATGCGGGGCCGGTCATTCTCCATGAGGGGAGCGAGACGACGCCGGATGCCGAGGTTTATGCGGGCGCGCGGGTCGTTGGCGTAGACCTGGTACATGTAGTCCCGCTCGCGGTCGGTAACCATCTCCAGGGTCAGTTCGTCGTGGTTGCGGAGGAAGACCCCCCACTGGCAATTGTCCGGGATGTCGGGGGTTTGCTGCATTATTTCGACGATTGGGTGCCGGTCCTCCTGGGCGACGGCCATGTAGATGCGCGGCATGAGCGGGAAGTGGAACGCCATGTGGCACTCGTCACCGTCGCCGAAGTACGGCAGTACGTCCTCCGGCCACTGGTTTGCCTCGGCCAGGAACATCCGATCGCCGTAGCTCTCGTCGAGTTCGGCCCGCATCCTCTTCAAGACCTCGTGGGTTTCGGGCAGGTTCTCGTTGTCGGTGCCTTCGCGCTCTACGAGGTAGGGGATCGCGTCGAGTCGCAGGCCGTCCACGCCCGCGTCGAGCCAGAACTTCATCACGTTCATCACGGACTTGAAGACCTGCGGGTTCTCCAGGTTCAGGTCCGGCTGGTGGGAGAAGAAGCGGTGCCAGTAGTACTGTTGCGCCTCCTCGTCCCAGGCCCAGTTGGACCGTTCGGTGTCGGTGAAGATGATGCGGGTGTCCTCGTACTTGTCCGCCGTGTCGCTCCAGACGTAGTAGTTGCGCTTGGCGGAGCCCTTCGGGGCTTTGCGGGCTCGCTGGAACCAGGCGTGCTGGTCCGAGGTGTGGTTGATGACCAGCTCGGTTATGACCTTCAGGCCGAGGTCGTGCGCTTTGCGGACGAAGGCCCGGAAGTCGCGCTTGGTGCCGTAGTCGGGGTGGACGTTCTTGTACTCGGAGATGTCGTAGCCGTCGTCGCGCTGCGGGGATGGGTAGAAAGGCATCACCCAGATGGCAGTGACGCCCAGGTCTCGGATGTACTCCAGGCGCTGGGTAAGTCCCTTGAAGTCTCCTATACCGTTGTTGTCCGAGTCGAAGAACGCCTTTACGTGCAGGTGGTAGATGATGGCGTCTTTGTACCAGAGCGGGTCTTCGCGAGGGGCTTCGGTCATCAAACACCCGCCTTTCTAATGCAGAATATTTCGGCAATGTTGTCGTTCGGTGTGAGCTGTACCCAGAAATAGCGTCCGTAGCGCCCCGGCAGGACGCGGCCGGAGATCAACTCCTCCACCACGTACTCCTCATCCTCCGCGATGCCCAGCGTCTCCAGCGGCAGCTCCAGGTGGGCGTCGTGAACGGCGGACGGATCCAGGTTCACCGCGACGAGCACGGTGTTGTCGCCACTTGTCTTGGAGTAGAAGAGGACGTTGTCGTCCGGGGCGTTGTGGAAGGTGAGGTTCGTGAGCTCCTGCAGGGCGGGGTTCTCGCGCCGGATTTCGTTCATGCGGCTTATGTAGTCCTTTATGTTGCCGGGCCGCTCCCAGTCCCAGACTTTGTATTCGTAGACTTCTGAATCCTGGTAATAGACGGTTGTACCGGGCTCGCCGCGGGGGGTGTTCTCGATCAGCTCGTAGCCGTTGTAGATGCCGTAGGTCGGGGAGAGCGTGGCGGCTAGCACAAAGCGCATCTGGAATGCTGGACGGCCGCCGAACTGGAGGATGTGCGGCAGGATGTCGTGGGTGTTGGCGAAGAAGTTGGGGCGCATGTACTCGCTCGGCTCCTCTTGCGTAAGCTCTGTGAGGTACTCGATGATCTCTTGCTTTTCATTGCGCCAAGTGAAGTACGTGTAGGATTGGTTGAATCCTATCTTGCCGAGGCCCTGCATGATCCTCGGTCGGGAGAAGGCTTCGGCCAGAAAAATAACGTCCGGGTGTTTCTCTCGGACCTCCCGGATCAACCACTCCCAGAAAGCGAACGGTTTGGTGTGCGGATTGTCCACCCGGAAAGCCTTCACCCCCTGCTCGACCCAGAACAGCACCACGTCGAACCACTCTTGCCAGAGGTTCTCCCAGTCCTCCGTCTCCCAGTTCACGTTCACGATGTCCTGGTACTTCTTGGGCGGGTTCTCGGCGTACTTTATGCTCCCGTCGGGCCGGAACCTGAACCATTCGGGATGCTCTTTTATGTACGGATGGTCCGGGGAACACTGGATCGCAAAGTCTAAAGCAACCTCCATCCCGTGCCCGTGGCACGCCTGCACGAAGTGCCGGAAATCTTCCAGCGTTCCTAGCTCCGGGTTGACTGTTTTGTGGCCGCCCTCCTCGCTCCCGATTGCATAGGGGCTGCCAGGCTCGTCCGGGCCGGCGGTAAGGGCATTGTTGCGGCCTTTGCGGTGTGTGGTACCGATAGGGTGGATGGGGAGCAGGTAGATCACATCGAAGCCCATGATAGAGATTTCCGGTAGCCGGTATTCGGCCTCCCTAAACGTCGCGCCCCGGCCCGGCTCGGTCCCCTGCGAGCGGTGGAACATCTCGTACCAGGCGCCGTAGCGGGCCGCGACCCGGTCTACGGTTACTCCGAGTGTTTTGTAGGTGGTCGAGTTGGAACGGTCCGCGGAGCGGTACATCAGAGCCTGCGTCGCCTCCAAGCGCAGTAGCGTCAGTCGCTCCTTGTGAGAAGCCTTGTCGAACCGCTTCAGCAGGTTGTGGAGCTTCTTTTCGGAGGTTCGTTCGGCAGCCTCCTCGACCAGCTCACGGCCTTCGAGAAGTTCCAGCTCCACGTTCTGTCCGGCTTCGACCTTTTTGCCCACTTCCCGACGCCAGGACTCGAAATGGTTTGGCCAAGCCTCCAAGGTGTACTCATAGCGGGTGTTTTTCGGGAGGTCGAAAGAGGCGGTCCAGAGATCTAACCCGGGATTGAGTACCTCCATCGGCGTCTCGGTCCACTCCGCGGCTCCCTTCTCCCGATATTTGAGGACGGCGGAGATGGCGTCGTGGCCATCACGGAAGATGTCCGCCCGGACCTCAAGCCGGTCTCCGACCTCCCTCTTTACCGGGTAGCGCCCGCAGTCCAGTTCCGGGCGCACGCCCTCTATGATGACGTTTTGGTAAGTTTCAGTCATTTATCCTCCGGCAAACAGCCGTCAAAGTCTCAACAGTACGGCGACTAGAATAACCATATCGTCTACGATTGCGCAAACGTTTCGATGCTGTTGCCCCGACCACCGGGAAGAATGACCGTACGAGAAGCCGTCTCGTTGTGTCAATGTACTCTCGTTAGACTGCGAGCGCAGCCCGCGAGTAGCGGGGTGTTGTTGCAGATTATTCTTGCTCCTTGTAGAAGTTTTGAACGAGTTTTACGAGAGAGTATCAGCTAGTTTTTCGGTTTCGTTTTTTCCTGTAGTTGGTCAGAATGCGCTACCCAGAGCTTTCCGGAGCGGTTGAGAGCAGGCTGCGCCAGGAACGGTGTCTGGTGGCCCTCTCGTGAGAGCGCACGACCAACACCGGACAGTGGGCGTGATGCACGACCGAATCGGAGACACTGCCCAAGAGGGCGCGTCTTACGCTGCCTAAGCCCCGGCTGCCCATTACGATGAGGCCCGCGCCTATCTCTTCGGCCAGTTGCACTATTGCTTCATCTCTCTTGCTCCGGATCAGCAAGTGAGCTTCCGCAACCTTTCCTCCGACCCGCTCTATACTCGTAACCTGCCGATCTAGCACCTCTCTGGCTTCCTGCCAGCACGCTTCGACCACGCGTTCGTCATATACCCCGTAACCATAAGCCTCGTAATTCAGTGCCGGATACCTCCGTCCCACGGTAAGCACGTGCAACTCAGACTCCGTTTTCTCGGCCAAGTCGATGGCCGTCTGGGCTGCCAACTCAGCGTCTTCGGACCCATCGGAGGGCAGCAGTATTTTCGCCGGAAATATACTCATTTGACGCCTCGCTTTTCCTAAACCTCTCTTCTTTTTTAGAAGAGTCTGGTTACCGACCTAATTGTGTCCATTCTTTACAGGGGCCGTCTCAGGGTGTGCTGTGTAATCTCCATCCGAAGATTCGTCTGTCAAACTGGCATCAAGATCCGGTTCTTCCATTATGCGGTGCAGGTCTTGCCGGGTGGCGCGGAGAATTGTGAGTACCCGGTCCCAGTGACAGTCGTCGGAGTATCGTCCCGCCCGACAGCGGGAGATCGCTAGATCCAACATCTGTGCCGCCTCTCGCGCAACCTCGGGAGAGTCTCGGGATCTGCGTGCAACCATACTCCACCTCGTCAAGAAACGACTCCTGAGTATTGCCGGCTAGCTAAACATCCCGCTAACTAGAGACTAGTATTGATCATATACCCCAGCAGACTCGGAGGGTATCCGTCTTTTGACCCGGCTTCGGGCTAAAGGAATGAGGACTATTTACCTAGTTGTGTCGGGTCAAAAGTCTGACAGCAAAACCGACCCCTACGACAAATAATAGAAGAGTGATTGGGTCGGCGTCTTGCTGTTCCCCCCTCCCGGCTGGACGCCGGCTTGTTGCTGCAGGAGTTGACCGGGCGTAACATGGCTGTCGAGGAGGCGTTTGGGACATGGAGAGCAGAGAAGAGCCGGTAGCGATAGGTTCCATCACGGTCGAGGACGATCCTATCCGGATAGCGATAGCCGATGACCATCAGGTATTCAGCCGTTCGCTGGCTACCATTCTGGATTCGCAGCCGGATATGGAAGTAGTAGGGGAGGCTAGTACCGGCGAGGAGATCATCTCCCTGTGTCTGGAACAAGAGCCGGATGTCGTGCTTATGGACGTCACAATGCCGGTTATGGACGGCATCGTCGCTACCCGTGAGATCCGCAACCTCTTGCCGAGCACTCAGATTTTGATCCTCACCGTTCATGCGGACGACGAGCACGTCTTTCGGGGTATCAAGGCCGGCGCCCACGGATACTTATTGAAAGACAGCTTCTCGAAGGATCTGATCCGCGCGGTACGCGGCGTCCACGCCGGGGAAGCTGTCCTATCTCCTGACATTGCCTGGAGAGTACTCTCAGTTTTTGAAGGTTCAGGCCGGCACAAGGCTGAACTCATGCCTTCTTTGACCGACAATGAAGTCGAGGTGGTCAGGTTGATGATCGAGGGCCGGAGCACCGGAGATATAGCCCGCGAACTTTCTATAACCGAGACGGCCATGCACAACTACGTATCCGGCATATACGAAAAACTTCACGTCTACGATAGAAGTCAGGTCGTAGTAAAAGCCGTACGCCAGGGATTGGCCGACGGAAAATCCAGTTAACGTCTTAGGGCAGGATCCCCCGTAACGCTGAAATTTTCGCTTAACCCTGGAAGCCGGGCGCCAGGTTTAAGGGTCCGGGTATCGTCGCTCTTACCGTAGTACCTTCTCCGGGATGGCTACTGACCTCCAACTCACCACCGAGCAAAGCTATTCTCTCCTTCATGCTAGAGAGACCTATGTTGTTCTCACCCGTGATGGTGTCGAAGCCCTGTCCGTCGTCGGACACTTCTACGCGCACCTCGCCGTCCTGGATTCTCAGGCTGACCGTTACACCGTCGGCGTCGGAGTGCCGCCGCACGTTGACCAGCGCCTCCTGCACCACGCGCGATAACTCGATGCTCACACGCTCCGTCAGATCCTCCGGGAAGTCTTTTTGCACTTCGAGCGTCACTTCTCGCTCTTCCATCTGGCGATTGTGCTCTACCAAAGACTCTATGTTGCGGACAAGAGACTTGCTGGCCTCCGAACGTAAGTCGAAGATCGTCTCGCGCATGGTCTTGGTCGCCCGCCGGAGAATATCCACCTCTTCATTGTAAGTGGTATCCACTTCGGTCCCCGACTTTATCTGGGCGGCCTGCATCGACTGGATAAGGCTTGCTAGATCCTGGAGCACCAGATCGTGTAGGTCCCGGGCTATGCGCCGACGTTCGGCATCTCGTATCTCCATTAACGCTTCTTCGGCACCCTTCCGCTCGGTAATATCCGTCGAAACCCCGACTATACCCGTAGCCTGGCCGCTTGCGTCGTAGACTAGGGAGTCGACTACGTGGGCCTGGAACGCGGAGCCGTCTTTCCGGCGCGTAACAAACTCGCCCTCCCAGGTTTTGCCGGCTCTGAGATATTCCATGATTTCGTCTGCGACTTCGGCCTCTGACGGACCAACGGTGAGTTCCATGATGTTGCGGTCCAGAGCCTCTTCACGGGTATAGCCGTAAAGTTTTTCGGCGTGCTCGTTCCAGTAATTGACCTTGCCTTCGAGGTCGGTAGAGATAACAGCGGTCTCGACCTGGCTAAGCAGGTGCGACTGAAAACGCATCCATTCCTCCGAGCGCCGGCGTTCAATAGCGGTGGCGATCACGTTCGACACCGTCCGCAAAAAGTTTACGTCGTCCTGGCTAAATTCGTGTCGTCGGGTCGTATGCGCCCCTAGTACTCCATAAGGCCGGTCGTAACCACGGATTATTACGCTCATGCCGCTCACCACGCCGTGCTGCTGGAGCAACGGAGGACCACTAAAGCGCGTCTCAACGTTCAAGTCTTCGGAGACTACCGGCTCGTCCGAGGCCAGCGTGTACCCGGCCTGGGATTCCAGATGCGCACCGACCGTCGCCTGCCCTACTATTCCTTCCTCCCAGCCTACGCCGGCACGGAGAAGAAGCTCCTCACCATCAGGGAGAAGCTCTAAAACTTTGCAGTACTCTACATCCAGGGTTCGGCTAACTACTGCTACGGCTTCATCCATCAGAGCTGCGAGGTCCGCTTCAGCCAGCGCACGTTTACTAATGTCGGCGACCGCCGCTTGCTGCCGGGCACGAGTCCGGAGCGCGCCCTCGGCCTTTCTACTTTCGGTGATATCCCTGACGATACTTATAATGAGCTGAACCCCGCCCTCTTCGTTGAATACCGGGGTCACCATGGATACCAGCCATCGCACCTGGCCACCGGGTTGGCGGTATCTCATGACCTGTGCAGGGGGCTCTTCGCCTCGCAAAGCTAGTGAGCCGGGAAGCTGGTCGGGAGCAGTGATAGTATGCCCTTCCTCGTCCATGATCGCACCCCGACGTAAATCTTCCTCGAAGCGCTCTTCGAATGATTTTTGCATGAACTCCTGGACTGATTCGTATCCAAGTAT
>JBARZO010000326.1:0-8653 GCA_049650165.1 Rubrobacteraceae bacterium | reverse complement strand
GAGTGTAATGTTATATTTGTCGCGGCGAGAAAGCTGTCTTTCCCACCACGCGCTACAAATCACAGCCACAGGAGGATAGAAAAATGAAAGTGTACAACAAACTACCTGGCATCTCACTGTGGCTCGCATTTGCCTTGTTTCTTGCCTTGTTGTTGGTCTCTTTTGTATCCGGCCCGGGCGGATCCGCCCGGGCCGATGAGGAACCGACAATGGAAGGCCAGGTAATCGGTGGCACCGGGGTCAGAAACGGCGAATACCCTTTCGTTACCGCCCTGTTGGACAAGAGCTACGGAAACTCTGCGTATCGACAGCAGTTCTGTGGAGGAACCCTGATCGACCCGGATAGCGTGCTTACGGCCGCCCACTGTGTCAGCGGCACCCGGTCAGGACATCTCCGAGTGACGGTAGGGCGAACGGCGCTCAAGAGCAATCAGGGCGTGATACGCAACGTAACCAGGGTCTTCGTGCATCCCAAATACAGCGACCGGAGCAGCAAGCACGATGCAGCAGTCCTCAAATTGAAGGGTTCTGTAGAGAACGTCGAGCCGGTCAGAATTCCCGGCACGAAACAGAACTCCCTGGAAAGAAAGGGAACCAAGGTGACCGTCGCGGGGTGGGGCAACACCATCGCACAACCGGTGAGCGGCCCTGGCCCGAGCAATTACCCGAACCGGATGCGAAAGGCGTGGGTCCCGGTCCGCACCGACAACTACGGCAAGTTGGTCTACGGGCCCTCTTATAACTCGCGCCTGATGATAGCCGCCGGCAAGACCGGCAAAGACACCTGCCAGGGTGACAGCGGCGGCCCGCTGTTCAAGAAGTCGGGGGGCGAATACTACCAAGTCGGGGTGACGAGCTTTGGGTATGGATGCGGCGCACCGGGGCATCCAGGCGTGTATACCGAAGTAAATGCTCCTTCTGTTAGGAGCTTCATCATGAAATCGGCCCGTAATTAATTCAACATAGTTTACGGCTGGCGCACAACATCTTCCATCGCCCGCATAGAATCCCGGGCGAAGCGCCGCTGCAATCCACGGGCGAGAGATTGCCCAAGCCTCGCCAGAGCGCTGTTCGGTTTCGAGAAAGCGTAGATGTCGTACCAGACCTCATCGTCCCGATTCCACTCGACGGTGAACCGCTCTTCGCCGCTTTCAGCGTGCTCCGGTAAGGTTCCATAAGCAAAACCGAAGCGCCTTGTCTCAGCGTCCTCTTCGATAAGGTAGACGATTCTGCAAGCATTGAGCGACCAGAACCCGTAGTGATTGCCTAGAACCGCCACCGTGTTCCCAACTTCTATCCTCGTATCCGGCCAGCAGATACGCACCCACCCCAGGCCGAACATCCGCCAATCGCGCAACGCCTCCTTCGCCCGGGCAAAAACCTCCTCGCCCGTACCAAGCCGGACGCGGTTGTGGTCTACCACGTAGCCATCCATATTCGACGCCCCTTCCCAGGAGGTTCCAACTTCTTCGTAAGAGAAAGGCTCATTGTGTTGCAACCGGAGAAACTCGTCTATCCGCGTGTCCGAAGGTTTCTTGAGTAGGAACAAATTCCTAACGGCCAGAGGAGCCGAAGCCCCCTTCGCCCCGGCCATCGGTCCCGGACTCGAGCAGTTCCACCTCGGAGAAAACGGCATCTGCGACCCTTACGAGGACGAGTTGCGCGATCCTCATTCCGACTTCAACCTCGAAGATTTCTTCCCGGTCGTGGTTTATGAGTGGAACCTGGATCTCCCCCCTATACCCCGAGTCTATGAGCCCCGGCGTGTTGACGAGCGAGACGCCGTGCTTCACCGCCAGCCCGCTACGCGGCAACACCAACCCGGCGTACCCATCGGGAATAGCGGCGGATATACCGGTCCGGATCAAAGCCCGCGCTCCAGGCGGCAGCGTAGCTTCTTCCACGGAACGCAAGTCGTAGCCGGCGTCGCCGCTGTGCGCCCGGCGAGGCTCCTGCGCTTCTGGGTGGAGCCGGCTAAAAGACACCCTCAAGAGGCACTCTTCCCGGGTAAAGAGAGGCATTCCGGTTCGGAGGCGTACTTCGTATCCAGAGCAGAAATTCTAAACAAATCCATATCGTGCGACATCTTAGCAAAAGCCGGCGAGCTGAACGCTGAGATGCTGACTTGCTGATTGACTGAAGTGCTATTCTGTACGCCATGAACGGAGATAAAAAGGAACGTTATCTGGTTACTTCGGCGTTGCCGTATGCCAACGGTGCTTTGCACGTTGGGCAGATCGCTGGTGCTTACCTGCCGGCGGACGTGTTCGTCCGCTATCTGCGAGCCCGGGGCGAGAATGTGATCTACATCTGCGGCACGGACGAGCACGGCGTCCCGATCACGCTGACGGCCGAGCGTGAAGGCAAGAGCCCGAAAGAGGTAGTGGACTACTGGTACGCGCACATGAAGGAGACCTTCGGGCGCTTCAACATCAGCTTCGACAACTTCTCCCGCACCTCGACGCCGGTACACGCGAAGAATACCCAGCTCTTCTACCGCAAGCTCAAAGAGGGCGGCTACATAAGCGAGGCCGAGAGCCAGCAGATGTACAGTCCGGCGGAGGGCCGCTTTCTGCCGGACCGCTACGTCGAGGGGACGTGTCCCGTGTGCGGCTACAAGGAAGCCCGGGGAGACCAGTGCGACAACTGCGGCAGTTGGTACGAGGCGTATGAGCTGATCGAACCACACTCCAAAATTACCGGCGCCCCCGCCGAAGCCCGTGAGACCCGGCACCTCTACTTTGACCTGTCACAGTTCTCCGACCGGCTCAAAGAATACATCACCGGCCAGGATCACTGGCGTAGCTCGGTCAAGAACTTTATTTTGGGAATTATCGAGGCCGGATTGGAGAAACGCTCCATCACCCGAGACATCGAGTGGGGCGTCCCCGTCCCGGAGCCGGGCTTCGAGGACAAGCGCTTCTACGTCTGGTTCGACGCCTGCATCGGGTATCTCTCCGCCACGGTCGAATGGGCCGAGCTAAATGGAGACCCTGACCGCTGGCGCGAGTACTGGCAGGAACCAGACACCAAGATAATCCACTTTATCGGCAAGGACAACACAGTCTTCCACACCACGGTATGGCCGGCCCAGTTGATGGGGACCCGCGAAGACGGCGAAGAGCCGTTCGTGCTCCCCTACGACGTGCCGGCAAACGAGTTCATGAACCTCGAAGTCGTCGTGGACGGCGAGCCGCGCCAGATGCAGATGTCTACCAGCCGCAACCTGGCCGTGTGGCTGCACGAAGCCCTGGACCGTTTTCCGGCGGACCCGCTGCGTTTCTATCTGGCTTCCAGCCTGCCCGAGACCGGGGACGTGGCCTTCTCGTGGCGAGACTTCCAGGAGCGGGTCAACTCCGACCTGATCGGCAACCTCGCCAACTACGTCAACCGCGTCCTATCCTTCACCGAAAAGTACGCCGATGGCGAAGTCTCCCGGCCCAAAGAGTTTCCGCAGGCCGTCTTAGACGTCTTCGAAGACTTCAAGGAAATAGAAGCCCGCTACGATAAGAAGATGCTCGCCCCCCGGCCCCGGGAGGCCCTGGGAGAGCTAATGGCCCTCGGTCGTCGGGCGAACCGCTTCTTCGACGCCGAAGCACCCTGGAAAACCCGCCGGGAAGACCCAGAGCGGACGGAGATCACGCTGTATGCCTGCTCGGCCCTGCTCGGCTCCATCGCCTATCATGCTACCCCCTACGTACCAGATGCTATGGAGCGGCTGCAAGGCTTCTTTACCGGTCCTATCGCCCGGATCACCGACCTGGAGGAGTTACCGGCCGGATACCGGGTAACCGGCGCAAAGCCTCTGTTTCGACGGATAGAAGATGCAGAGATCCTGGATGCTGAAGAACAACTCTCGCGGGCGGTCCGCGGCGAAGCTGACGGAGCAGCCTAAGCAGACTGCCCCTTCTTTGTCTCCAGATTCCTCCGAATGGGTTAGAAAATCATCCATTCGAATGATGCGCAATTCTCGTTACAAGTCTAAACTGTATCTTGACATATAAGCTTATCCTGCGCGAGAGGGAGCGGAGGAACAGATGTCTGATCTAACGGGGAATACGGATAGGCGCCATCTGCGGCTGGCCGAGGCGCCCGACACAAAACCGGGGATGTTGTACATCCGGATGCTGGGCGACTTCCAAGTCTCGTCAAGTTCGCACACCGTAGGATCTTACGACTGGAAACTTCGTAAGAGCGCGCACCTCGTGAAGCTACTCGCCCTACAACCCGGCCACCGGATGCACCGGGAGCAGATTCTAGACTTGCTGTGGCCGGACCTTTCTCCCAAGAAAGCCACAAACAACCTCTACCGCACGCTCCACGAAACCCGCAAGACCCTGGCAACAGAGGACGAACTTTCCCAACACCTGCAATTGCGGGAGGGACAGCTACTCATCTGCCCGGATCAGGCAACGTGGGTTGATGTCGTGGCGTTCGAAAGCGCGGCAACAGTGGCCCGGAATACCCGGGAACCCGTGGCTTACCGGCGGGCGCTGGACCTCTACCGCGGCGAGCTGTTGCCGGATGATCGTTACGAGGAGTGGACCGAAAGACGCCGGAGGGAGCTTGCGTCATTGCGTCTCGACCTTCTTATAGAGCTTGCCGCCCTCTACGAGAAACGCGGCGAACACCGGCTGTCCATAGGAATCCTGGAGAAAGTGGTGTCCGGGGAACCGGCTCACGAAGAGACCTACGCGAGTCTTATGCGCCTGTACGCCCTCTCGGGACGGCGAAGAGAAGCTCTCGAACAGTACGAGCGGTTGAGAGTAGCTCTTTCACGAGAGTTGGAGATTCGACCCGACGCGGAGAGCAAGCGTCTCTTTGAGCAGATACAGTCGGGCGACTTCCCACCACCCGGAGACTCACCAGCGCAACCTTTGCCGTCAGAGACTCTCCATCCCAACAATCTACCCGTTCCCAGGACCAGTTTTATCGGACGGGAGCAAGAGATCCGCGACCTCAAGCGCCTCCTGGAGACCACCCGGCTCCTGACCCTGACCGGCGTCGGCGGCTCCGGTAAGACCCGTCTGGCGCTGGAGGTCGCGCGGGAGTTGTTGGACTTCTGCCCGGACGGGGTGTGGATGGCGGGGCTCTCTTCGATCTCGGACCCGGAGCTCGTACCACAGGCGGTTGCCCGGATATTCGGGGTGCGCGAACAGCCAGGCTATCCGCTGGCCGAAACGCTCGCCGCAGCCCTGCGCGACAGTAAGATGCTCCTGCTCCTGGACAACTGCGAGCAGGTTGTAGGAATGGCTGCAAGCCTGGCCGAAACGCTCCTCGGTAGCTGCCCGGGACTACGGGTGCTGGCTACCAGCCGGGAGTTACTGAATATCAAGGACGAAGCAAGCTGGACGGTGCCGGCGCTATCTTTACCAGACCCGGAGGACGAACTCCGCGTTGAAGATCTGCAAGAGTCCGAGTCGGTACGCCTGTTCGTAGACCGGGCGGCCCAGCGTGAGATTAGCTTCTCTCTCACGCAACGAAACGTCGGAAGCATAGTGAAGATCTGCGGTAAGCTCGATGGCATCCCGCTCGCCATAGAACTCGCGGCGGCCAGGGTGGGGTTACTAAGCGTGGAGCAGATCTCCGAGAGACTCGAAGATGCTCTGCAATTATTGAACAGCGGCCGCCGCACTGCCGAGCCTCGCCAGCAAACGCTACGCGGCGCCCTCGACTGGAGCCACGACCTGCTCGACAACAAAGAGCAGCGGATCTTCCGACGTCTCGCGGTCTTTGCCGGGGGTTTTACCCTGGAGGTGGCCGAGAAGATTGCGGCGGACGACGACATCTCTGAAGAGGAGATACTCGAACTCCTTTCGAGCCTGGTGGACAAGTCACTCGTCATATCCCGCGACGGGCGCCACCGGCTGCTGGAACCCGTGCGCCAGTACGCGCTGGAGAAACTCGCGCAAAGCGGCGAAGTACAGGAGGTGCGTCGGTGGCACGCGAATTGGTGTGTTGAGCTTGCGGAGCGAGCGGAGCCGGAGCTTACGGGGCGGGATCAGGCCTGGTGGATGAATCGCCTTGAGACCGAGCACGACAACCTGCGGGCCGCGCTCGGATGGCTCCTCGACGCGGAAGAGTCGGAGCTAAACCTGCGCCTTGCGTCCGCACTGTGGATGTTCTGGCACACTCATGGCTACCTTAGCGAAGGTCGTCGATGGTCAGCCGGGGCTCTGGCCGCAGCCGACACTAGCCCTCGCCGCTGCCGGGCCGCCGCACTTATGGGGTCGGGCCAGCTTGCACTATTCCAGAGAGACTACGATTCCGCCGAGAGGTCACTGGAGGAGAGTCTCTCTGTCTATAGGGAGATAGACGATAAGGAAGGCATAGTTACCGCCCTGATCCGGCTAGGATACACTGCTTTGCTCGGTGAGCGGAACCAGTCATCCATTCCAGGTTATCTGGAAGAGGCCACGAGACTCGGTTTGAAGCTCAAGGACTCTCGCACAAAGGCCGATGTTCACATATTCACGGGGCTAGCTTCGATAGGCCGGCAAGACCTGAAGAAAGCGGCATCCTCCTACGAAGAGGCGCTGAAGATAGCCCGCCGGAGGGGAGACACGCAGAACGCGAGCTTGATCCTCTTCAACCTGGGCTTTGTAGCCCTGGGAAACGAAGATCTCGATGGCGCCGAGGCTCATCTACGGGAGAGCCTAAAGCTCTCGCGAGGATCCGAGTATCGGCTGGTATTCGTCCACGCCGGATACGGGCTTGCGGGCGTAGCGGCCTCCCGCAGACTACCGGCTCGCGCAGCCCGCCTTTCGGGTGCGGTGGAGGCTGTGAGCGAGGCTACCGGTGTTGGCCTCTCCTTGATGACTACTTCACGCTTCGATCATCTGCTCGAAAGAGCCCGAGCCGAACTCGGCGAAGAAGCATTCGAAACCGAGCAGGCAACAGGAAAGCTAATGAACTGGGAACAGGCCATAGACTACACTCTCGCTGAAGAAACTCCCGCCAAGCCTCTCACACCCCGCGAAAAAGAGATAGCCGAGTTGGTTGCCAGAGGCTTGAGCAACCGCCGAATCTCCGAGGAACTCGTCATCTCTACGCGGACGGCCGAAACCCACCTAAAAAACATCTTCGAGAAGCTCAACGTCAAGTCCCGCACGGAAGTAGCCGAGCGACTCGAGCACCACAACCTCTAATCCCACAGGACCCATAGCCGGGTTTCTTCGACGCAAGACACTTTCTCCGAGCGAACATACCGATCTATTCACCCAAAAATACGTATACGTAGACGCTGAAAACCTACTTAAATTAAGGCCCGATTAAGACCCACTTTCTACACTTGCTACCAGAGGCACGTGGAAGTGTCCGCCACGGCAGCCACAGAGAAGCCACATGACGACAATGTACTTGTAATAAGGACAATGAAAAAGGAGCACGGAATGAGAACCGGAGTTGAACATAGAGTCGTTGTCAACAGGATGTTGATGCTAGTTGCTTTGGCCGCTGTAGCTGCGATGGCGACGATTGTTCTTGACGCGAAGCCGGCGAAAGCCGCTTTTCCGGGAGATAACGGTCGCATAGTGTTCACGAAGGGCGGAGTAGGCACAGACCCTGAGATCTACACCATGAAAAAGGACGGCACGGACGTGCGGCAGCTCACCAACAACTCAGCTTGGGAGGGCAACCCGGCGTTCTCACCCGATGGCGAGAAAATAGCTTTCGATAGTAACCTAGACGGAACTTACGAGATTTTCATAATGAACTCCGACGGCTCTAACCAACGGCGGGTTACCTATGAAAGGGGAAGTGCGACGTCTCCAGCGTTTTCCCCCGATGGCACAAGGATCGTATATGAAGTTTGGGAGAGCGGTAACGCTGACATTCACGCCATAAATACCGATCGCTCGGGGCGCGAGATAATAGTCCAGGATTCAGTGCGCGAAGAGTCTCCCGCCTGGTCTCCGGACGGCACCGAAATAGCGTATGTAAGAGACTTCCCCGGACGCTACGCTCAACTCAAGATCAGGGACCTCTCCAGCGGAACGGAGAGGTGGATCGGTGGCGGGGGTGATCCAGAGGACCCCAACTGGTCCCCTGATGGCAACCAGCTCGTTCTATCCATGCGTATCGGCAGCCACGGCAACTATATCCACAAGATCAACGCGGATGGTTCCGGGCTACAACGCCTCACCAGCGGCTCTGGCAAGGATTTCGTCCCCGCCTTCTCGCCGGACGGCACAAAGATAGCCTTTACGAGGGAAGTGACCCCAGTCGCCCCTCGTACACAACCCGAGATCTACACGATGGGCGCAAACGGTGGCACAGAGCAACGTATTACGAACAATCCGGATATCAACTGGGGCCCCGACTGGCAGCCCCGAAGCAACATAATCCTTCCTCCTATCATAGATATACCGTTCTGCACTCTATGGGACTGTGTAAAGCCCACGATCACCAGCCTTCGCCCGGCCACCGGCTCGGCAATCCGCGACCGTACTCCCACCATTAGGGCCACCGTTCGCGACGACCGTGCGAACCTCGCCGGGGGCGACATAAAGCTCTACGTGGACGAGAGGCGCAGGACTATCTCTTACAGCCGCGCCACGGACAAGCTGACCTACACGAGCGGCCGTCTTGCCTACGGACGTCATACAGTAAGGATCGTGGCTACCGACGGTCGTAACGAAGCGACCAAGAGTTG
>JBARZO010000325.1:0-20161 GCA_049650165.1 Rubrobacteraceae bacterium | reverse complement strand
CCATAGACGCGATGAGCAACGGACGGCTCATCTGCGGCCTCGGCGCCGGCTGGTACGAGCACGAGTGGAAGGCCTACGGCTACGGCTTCCCCGAAGTCCCCGAGCGGATGCGGGCCTTCAAGGAAGCGTGCGAGATCGTGCACCGCATGTGGACCGAAGACGAAGTGACCTTCGACGGCGAGTTCTACACGGTAGACAAACCCATAAACGAGCCCAAGAGCGCGGGCGAGGCTCACCCGCCACTCTGGATCGGGGGCGGCGGAGAGAAAGTCACCCTCAAACTGGTCGCAAAGTGGGGCGACGCCTGCAACGTCGGCGGCGACGTCGAGACACTAAAGCACAAGTTCGACGTGTTGCACGGTCACTGCGAGGACGTAGGCCGGGACTACGAGGAGATCACCCGCTCCACCAGCGTCAACATCTACCTGCTGAACGAAGGCGAAAAAGCGGAGAAAGCAACCGAGCAGGCCCGCATGGGCCGCAGCTACGAAGAATACAGCAAAGAGTTCGTCGTCGGGACGCCGGATCAAATCGTAGAAGCCCTGCAACCGAAAATCGATGCCGGCGTCGAATACTTCATCGTCTACATCCCCCGCGTCGCCTACGATCCTACACTCGTCGAGCGTTTTGCGGAGGAGGTTGTTCCGCACTTCGGATAAACTAGCCGTTGTTACAGTAGCTTTAGAGCTAGTTGAATCGCCAAAGTGCTACGGCGAGCTTAGCCATTGACGCTTGACGTCTTTCAACCGACTCTCTGTCCCACTTTTCAAACTTGGCAAGTTCACGAGTAAGAATCAGGTTCGACTGAGCGAAAGATTCTTTCTTGTGCTCGAACCCTTTATTACCGAGGCTTCGATTGACGTCCGTCAACAAGCAGAGATTACCAAGCCGGTAAGTGTAATCTTCGGCAAACGCTGAGTCTTGCGCTCGAAGGTAGTCCCAAGATTTGTCTGGAGACTTAGGGAGTACGTGTTCTAGTGTTAGTGTCCTACTAGGCTCGAATTCGCTGGCAGAGGTTGTGTTTCCTTCGGCTTGTTGTGCTTGACCTTCAAGTCTAGTGAGTAAATATCGCGCTTTCTGACTATTTCTTTCTTGCTTCGTCCTAAAAGTTTCTCGAAATTCCTCATCGTTAGGAAGTATGTCTTTAATCAGGCCAACCGCCTCAGTAGCTGTGGTACATTTTTCTTCAAAGATCCTATGAGCGAGACGAGCACAACTAATCTCAAGCCGTCCGGTTCTTCCTCCACCTACAAGCTGGTAACGGACAATCAGAACCTCTAGTAAGTGGAGCAACCGTTCCATTTCTCTTATATTGAATTTCGTGAGCGCAGAAAGCATTACGGAATGGATCTGCTGGCTGCCTATTAGTTTGAGTACGCGAACCCTTTCTCTAGCTTGGATAGAATATGGTGTCCATAGCGGATCGTCCGCAATTTCTAAAGCCGCATATTGTTCAGAGGCAGAAAGCATGTCTTTGGACAATTTTTCAGCCTCACGTTTTGAAGACACGCTCGCTTTGAAGCGAGCAAAGAGTTGCGGATTTTGGACACGTCCATGCCGAGATGTCCACCAAGTTTTCAGGAAGTCGTCTGCACGCACATTAGCTAAATTTGCCATCATCTGAGCCCAACGATTCTGAATATCGCGTAAAAGTGCGCGATCATTAGCAGCACGACCAAACAAGTGGTTCTTGACTAAATCAAGCACACTCAGATCGAGTCCTCTGTCGTTGAGAGTCTCGAAAACCGTGTACGCGTTAGCCTCGTTCGGAACATTTAGCCGAACCACTTTGACCCCGTCTTCAAGATACCGAACCAATTCAAAAAGGCGCTCTGCACCTTTCGCGCTATCTTCGAAAGACGAACCAATTTCACTTACACGAGTCCGGCAATACACGGCAGCCTCTAGAAGGCGTCGGTTAGGATCATATCTTTTCAAGGATGAAAGTTCGCGCTGAATGTCTTCTATCGGAGATTCATGGACAACGTGTTTCATAAAGGCATCATTATTGTTCTCATTCAGCACTAGACTGGAGTTTAGATCTTGTCTGCCCAACTCCCTGAGTGCAATATAGCTACTCTGTATCTGGTGAGCATCTTCGTCGAAGTTTCTTGCTCGGAGCCAACTTCTAACGGCTGCTAGAATAACAATCGTAGTAGCAAGTCTCTGCTGACCATCTAGAATAGTATATTCGCGCTCCGCTCCTGGCATAAACACCATCAAGCCGACAAAATACTCCGTTTGACCGGAACCTTGCGCCTCCTCAATATCCTGAAAAAGCTGTTCCATCTCGTCTTCTGTCCACGAATAATCGCGCTGATGGTGAGGAATGAAGAACCTACCACCTTCTTTAAGCAATCTTCCTATGCCTATAGTTGGTGCTTCCATTACCTTACTGGTCATCCTCTTCATCAGACCGGAAGTTCATCGCCTCGCGTATCTTCTTCGGAGATCCGCCATCCGGTGGCGACTCTTGAGTGAGTTGCGGCAGCATTCGGGCCAGCATCAGCGTCGAGAGGGTAGAGGTTTCGCCGCCTTCGCCACGGACGAGGAGCGGGCGTGGGGCTTGTTGGAGGAGCTTTTCGCCGACCTCGACCCGGCGGAGGGCCAGCTCGTACTGGACCATCGCGCGGTTGTCGCGGTGGGACTGGCCGAGACGCTGGAGGGCGGTCGCTTCGTTCTCGGCTTCGGTGAGCGTGGCGCGGCCCCGGGTCTCTATCTCCAGACGCACCCGCTGGGCTTCGGTCTCTTTTTCTTCCAGCATCCGGGCGACGTCCTGGCGGGCTTTGTTGCGGGCTTCTTTTACTTCTATGAGGCGGGCGTCGCGCTCTTTTTTGGAGCGTTCTATCTCCATGAGCAGGCGGTCTATGCGGCGCTTGCGGGTGAGCTCCCACTCCCGCTCGTAGGCCGCCAGCTCTTTTGCGACGCGCTCGCGGGTGGCGAGGTGTTGCTGGTACTGGTCGGGGAGTTGTACGTCCGGGATGTTGGCGCCCAGGATGCTGACACCGTACCGCTCTAGCTGGCGGTTGAGGTAGTCCTGCATGTCCCCCACATCGCCGCCGCGCAGGTCGTAGGCCCGCTCGGTGCGGACCCGCCGGCTGCGCTGCCGGATGGCGTCTTGCACCGCGCTGGAGAGCACCAGGTCGAAGTTCGAGGCCCCGATGGTGCGGACAAAGGAAATGGGCTCCTGGATGCGGAACTTCAGGAAAAACTCGATGGCTTTGAGCGGTACATTCTCCTGGGTCGGGCATACGGCGACGGGCGCCAGGTAGGGGATCTCGGTGGCCGTGTCCACGACGAACTCCACCTTCTGCCACGGCCACCAGAGGTAGTGGCGGCCCGGCGAGAGGGTGCCGGTGATCTTCCCGTAGCTCGAAAGAACGCCGTTGGTCCCCTGCTCGATCTCTACGATGGCGCTCCGCCACAGCCACAGTGCGGAGATGAGGATAAAGAACACGGCTCCCGCCAACGCGAGGCCGGTGAAAGCCATATTGCCGGCGAAAATGGCTACCCCGATCAGGTACACCGCCACACCCAGCAAAAACAGCCAGCCGTAGCGCCGCCGGTCTTTCGGGATGACGACCGGCACGATCTGACCCTCGTCTCCCCCCCGCAGGTAGCGCCGTACACCAGACCAACCGGTTACCACCTCTTTTATCTTGGAGAACTCCGGCACGCTAGAAGACATGCTCATTCGCTATCCTCCTCTGGCCCGGCGGAGCCGTTGGCCCCATCAGCGCTCTCGCCCTGGCCGATGCGCTCGACCCGATCCTTCACGGCCTGATCGGTGACGGATTGACGGATCTCCTCCAGCCGCTCGGCGGTCTCTTCTTCGGCGGCCTGCGGCTCTTGCGGCTCGTCGTCGGTTACGGCTTTCTCGATCGAGATCAGGTTCTCGATCTCCGATTCCCGGTTCTTTATACGATCCTGTATGTCTCCCATCCGCTCCCGGATGGCCTGCATGTCCTCCGCCGTGTAGATCGACTCGTCGCTGGTCCCGATCATCTCGCGGGCGATAGAGAGGAAGTCCAGGCTCTGACCGCCGTTCTCCCCCACCTGGACCACCTGCGGCAGCCGCCCGGCGACCGACTCCAGCCGGTCCAGCACGTCCTTCTGGAAACGGTACTCCAGGATCTCCGGCGCCCCGGCACCGCTCACAGCCCGGATGTCTAGCGCCTGGGCCTCCAGAAGCGCCGCGTTGGCGTTCGCCGTGCTCTCCGCCTCGACCATCCGCTGGCGGGCGCGGGCGTTGGCCCGGTTCGTCTCCCGCTCGCGGGCGATGTCGATCTGGGCCTGGTAGCTGGCAACCTCTGCCTGTATCGCCGAGAGCGTCTCCCGGAGCGACGCAAGCTCCTTGTTCAGCTCGCCCTCGTCCTGTTCCTTTCGGAGCCGAAGTACGTACTGGTAGGTGTAGGCTTCCTTCGCCACCCGCACCATCTCCGGCGACGCCAGGTCCATGCGGTACTCCTGGCTCGAAGGCTCGGCGTGCGTGATGTTGGCATTCGTGAAGCGGACGGCGGGGAGGAACTGCTTGTTCAGGGATTCGAGGAACTTCTGGGTGCTCTCGCCGACCAGGTCGTAGATATCCTCGGCGTTCTGCTCGTAGATCAGGGCCCGCGTCATCTCGCTGATCGCGTTCTCCAGCTTGTCCGCGAAACCTCGCACCCCGCCGACGGTGAAGATGTACTCCGCCGGGTCTTCGATGCGGAACTGCAAGAACAGGTCTACCGAGGCGTTCACCCGGCCGGCCGTCGGAGCCTCCCGGATCGGGGCGTTGTACGGGTACTCTTTGGCCGTGTTGACGATGTAGCTGACCTGTTTCCAGGGGTTGAAGAGCAGCGTACGCCCGGCGTCCACGACCTCTTCCAGCTTGCCGAAGCGCGTTATGACCGCCTGGCTTCCGTCGGGAACCATCACAACACTCTGCCGCCACCAGACGAAGACGGCCAGCGCGATCAGGAGCAGCCAGAAGTGCGGCCCAAACACCATTAGTCCCAACTCCCCAATAAACGGCAGCGTGCTGATCGTCAACATAGCCACGACGCCTACGACAACGAACACCACCAGAAGCCCGATAGGCAAGAGTCGCCAGAAAAGCGACTGCCGGTTCGGGATCACGACCGGCGAGATGACGTTTACGAATTCTCCCGACGCAGTCCGTGTGGGGAAGCTGCGGTTGAGGATCTCCGAAGCCTCTGTTAGCGAGGCTGTCTGCTGCTCGATTTGGGTCCCCGCTGTCCCGCCGCGCTCCCGCGCCGAGAGGAAGTCCGCCGAATTCACCTCGAACTCCCCGAACTGCTCGTCCTGGGAAAACTCTTCGACTGCTTCCTGTGCCCGCCGCCGTACCTTCGCCATTCGCCACCCCGCAGCCTTATCGAGATTTCTAGCATCCTTCCATGCAAGATCATACTACAACGCCGGCATGGAGAAATACATGCCTTACGAAGTATCCCTCGAACTTTGTCATCGTTCGTGTTCGGTCTTCGACGCATCTGCTACCGTGTAGAACATGCTGGTGACGCGTTTGAGGCTTGCTGGTGATCTGGAGCAGCTCGGGTTGAGGCCGGGCGGTTTGGCAATGGTCCATTGCCGAATGTCCGCGCTTGGTCACGTGGTCGGTGGTGCGGAGACAATAGTGCGCGCCCTGCTAGATGTCCTGGGAACCGATGGGACACTCATGGCCTACACCGGCTGGCAGGACGAACCGCCCGAAAACCTCGACGCGCTGGACGAAGCTGCAAGGCGCATCTACCTCGAAGAGCACCCGGCTTACGACCCGCGAATCGCCCTTTCACGCCGCGAACACGGACGGGTTCCCGAAACCTTGAGGACCTGGCCCGGAGCGAGCCACAGCGGACACCCGGAAGCCGGCGTGGCGGCCGTCGGTCCACTCGCCGAGGCTCTCACCGCCGAACATCCCTACGACGACGCTTACGGCGCCAGTACACCTTACGCCCGGCTGGTCGAGTTCGGTGGGCAGGTAGCGATGCTGGGCGCGCCGCTGGACACCGCGACGCTTGTGCACCACGCGGAGGCCGTCGCGGAGGTTCCCGGCAAACGTCGCGTGAGCTACAGCATGCCCGTCATGGTGGGTGGCAGTCGTGTGTGGAGGATCTTTTCGGACATCGATACCTCGGAGGGTGCCTTGCCTTACGAAAACATCCTCGGCGAAGAGGACTACATCGAGCACATCGCGCGTACCGCTCTCGCTGCCGGTGCCGGCAAGAGCGGCCCCGTCGGAGAAGCCACGGCTCACCTGCTAGATGCGCGAAAGCTCGTCGAACACGCGGTCGGCTGGATCGAACAGAACTTCGCTCCCGATGACCTCGATGGACCGTGAATCTTAAATTGTTTGAGCCGAACTAATAGTGTTGGCTCACTTCTCTAAGACGGCTTTTCGACCCACTCCGGCTCGGGGGTGATCTCCGGCTCAGGTTCCGCGCCTGGACCGTCGAGGCCGGTGGAGCTAACGGTCATGAGCGGGCGCACCGTCATGTCGTGGTCGCAGACAGCCTGACAAGAAAGCCGCACCTCTCCAAGAAGGCTCCGGCTCTCCAGCACCTCTAGCTCGGCTTGCGTCATTTGCTCCGGTTCGCCTTCTAGATACTCGATGCGGCAGGTGGTGCATTTGGCGTATGCCCCGCAACGGTGCAAGATGTCTACACCGGCGTCCTGCTCTATCGCCAGGACCAGCCGCTTGCCTTCCTCGACATCGAACTCCCCTACACCTTCTACCTCTAGCCTGGGCACGCGACTCTCCTTCTCCGCCGGATGAGGTCTTAAGAATGCCACATCAAAAGCATTCGCACAAGCGGATGTTTCTGTTTATCCCCATTGGGCTGAACGGACGGGGATAGATGTTCTAAACTACTCTACCTCTGAGACAGGGAGGAGCTATGAACATGGACTACAAGCCGCCTTCAATAAAAGTAGACAAGCCGTGGGGTCGTTTCGAGCAGTACACCCACAATCTACCGTGTACGGTCAAGATCATCACGGTCGCCCCAGGCGGCATCCTCTCGCGCCAATACCATTACCAACGGGACGAATTATGGGTCGTCCTGGACCCCGGAGCCCGTGTAGAGTTGGATGACAAAATTTTTCACCCGCAACAAGAAGAGAAGCTCTTTATACCCCGCGAGACGATCCACCGTCTTTCAGCCGACGGGGGAAACGAGGTACGAGTACTAGAGATCTCCTTCGGCGAGTTCGACGAGAACGACATCGTCCGTTTGGAGGACGTCTACGGTCGCGTAGGCCCGTAGAGGCTCCGGCTGAAAGCGTCATCACTCAGAAAGCGCTTCGGGTGAGCTTCGGAAGAGAAGAACATTCACACCGGCGCCGACGCGGCCTCCCTACACAAAGAAAGACCCCACTAAGGCTTCTACTGCTCCTGGTACTTTTGGTCATCCTGCTCGCGCTGCTGGGGATAGGTGCACTGCTCGCGACGCGCTCCTTCGGAAACGAGGTTTCGGGAAAGGTCGCGTCGGAAAACTCTATAAACTCCGACCGGGATCCGAGTCTCAGTATCTCCAACGAACGTGGCAAGATACGCATTGAGGGCGTGAAGGCTGCGGAGTCTGTCGAGTTGGAGGTTACTAAGTACGCTTTGGGCGCTGACCTTCAGGAGGCCCGCGAACGCGCCTCTGAGGTCACGGCTAACATCTCTAAAAGAGACTCAAATATAGTTATCGAGACCAACGGGGGCCGGGAAACGGGAGCCGACTGCACAGTACAGGCTCCGCAGGGCAGCTCGGTAGCGATAGAATCAGGGGCGGGCGACGTAGAAGTCGCCAACCTGGAAGGCGACGTTTCGATTCGCGCTGGAGCCGGGGATGTAGAGGTGAACGGCACGAAAGGCTCTGTAGAGATCAGCTCCCTCCAGGGTGACGTAGAAGTATCTGACGTAAGTACCGACACTGAACAGGTGGACGTGGATGTGGGCGTAGGAAATGCTGTTATGAGAGACCTTGTAATAGGCACGCTCGATGTCCAGGTCGAGACCGGAGACATCTTCCTCTCCGGCCGCTTCTCCGGCAGCGGACAGGCGCTAGTTCAGACGGGAGACATCATCGTTCGACTTTCACCAGAAGAGGCCAGGGATCTGACCTTCCAAACTCGCGTCGGCAGCGTTGTGCGCGAACCCAACAAACCTGGAGAAGAATAACTTGTCGCGCGGTCCCGCCCATCACTCATCTGAAGGATTCTGGTCCGCGCTACGCGGTGTGTGGTTATCTCCACGCCGGTTCTTCAGTAACCTGGACCCCGAAGGAGGGATCGTCGGGCCGGCAATCTTCGCCTCCCTGATCGTCTACCTGGCTCTCCTGATAGAAGCCGCCCTCCAAGCCGTGTGGATACGAGAGTTCGACTCCGGGCTCCTATACGCTTTACTGCTCGGACTCATCGTGGCGTTGGTCCTCGGGCCATTGCTCGTCGCCAGTCTTACGGCGCTCGTCCTCGTCGTCCTCGACGGGGCGCCTTCGCGAGCGAAATTCGGTCCCCTTTTCCGTGCCCTGGGCTACGCCTCCGGCGTCCTGATCCTGGCGCCGATCCCCTACGCCCCCTTCATTATCCTGCTCTACGGCCCCTACGCAGCCACCCTCGCGGTGAAGGAAACCCTCGGCACGAGCTGGAAACGGGCCGCCGCCGGAGCCCTCATACCAATAGCTACCCTATTACTCATTTTGCTCGCCCTACTAGGTCCCGGTGACGCCTACGACGTGCTCGTCAACCCGCCACAGAGCTAGAACTTTAGAAGAAAAGAAGTCCGGTGTCCTTTCCTATAGGGGTGATAGGTGGGGAAAGGGAAAGGAGGAATAGGAAATTAAATATGGACACCGAACGCCTATATGTTTACCGCACATATATTAGTGCGTCAAGGTCTATTAAGAATTTCTTTATGAAGATGTCCCCAGTTTCCAAAATTGCGCACTGATCAGTTCGTCAGCAAAGGTTGACAAACCGATGGTTGTCAACTATGATTGACGCATGGTTGGAGACAAACAAGCATCATTGCAGGGGCCACAGAATCCAGGGGAAGGTTTGGAAGCGGTCGTCGCGCTACGGCGACTACTTGAGTCTCTGGAGGCTGCCCAGGTAGAGAACGCTTTTCTTGCAGGCTGGTCTTGGGCACGGATCGCTGAAGCCCTGGGGGTAAGTAAGCAGGCCGTACACAAGAAGCATGCCGCTCGACTGCGGGAGAAGTATCCGGGTAGCAGATCCTAAGCGGAGATCTTGAGAATATAGAGAGGAGAGAAACTGTGATCTTCAACCGATTCGTAAAGGAATCCAGAAAGTGTGCGGAAGCTGCGGTCGAGGAGGCGAGAAGTCTAGGCCACGACTCCGTGGGGGATGAAGATCTTCTGCTCGGGATCTTGAGAACCGATGATGAGGTAGCCGCACAGGCACTCTCCTCGTTGGGCGTAACGCCCGAAGCGGTGCGCGAACAATCTGAAGCGTTGCTCTCAGATGCACTGTCTTCTATTGGAATCTCGCTAGAAGAAGCACGCCTGAGCGCCGGAGAAACTTTCGACATGCGGTTACCGGACGCACGCCGGATACCCTTCTCCCCAAGAGCAAAGAAAGCTCTCGAACAGGCGCTGTCCGAGTCACTCAGGGTGGGTGACAACCGGATTACCCCCGAGCACGTCTTGCTGGGCATCTTGCGCAACACGGACGGAACCGCTGTACGAATATTGTCCGCTCTCAACGCACCAGTTAGCGTGGTCGAAGAACGACTAGATCAGCTCAGAGGACGAACGTACTCCGGCTGATCTGTGAAAAGGCCGTAAAATTAAGGCGAGAACGTCTCCAAGACTAACGCTGTCAGCAAGGCCGCGCCGCGCGGGAGGATCTCCTCGTCGAAGGCAAAGGTCGGTGTATGGAGCCCGGAGGCGTCTTCGCCGATACCGAGCCAGATAAAAGCGCCGGGCAGTTTTTCGAGGAAATACGCGAAGTCTTCGGCACCCATCGATGGATTCGGTAATTCTAAGGCTTGGTCTTTTCCAAAAAGTTCCCCGATCGTGCCGAGCGCCAGCCGCGCCGCGCCTTCGTCGTTGAGCGTCACCGGGTACGAGAACGTGTAGTCGAGTTCGATGTCGCCCCGCATCCCATTCGCCACGCCGCGGGACAACTCTTCCATGCGCTCGGGAATTTTCTTTCTGAGGTCCGCATCCAGGGTGCGTACTGTGCCCCCCAGCCGGGCGACGGCGGGAATAATGTTGAAGGCTGTTCCGGCCTCGATCTCCCCGACCGTCAGCACCGCCGGCTGGACCGGGTCCACTTCCCGCGAAACTACGGTCTGGAGCGCAGTTACGACGTGGGCCGCGATGGCTACTGCATCTACCGCCAGATGCGGCATGGCGCCGTGTCCGCCGCCGGTCTTGACCTTCATCTCGAAAGCGTCGGCGGCGGCCATGATCGGTCCGGACTTTGTGGCCGCCGTCCCAAACGGCAATCCCGGCCACAGGTGCAGCGCAAAGATGGAATCTACGTTGTCCGCAGCTCCTTCTTCGACCATCACCTGGCCCCCGCCGCCGCCCTCCTCGGCGGGCTGGAAAAAGAACTTTACTTTGCCGTTTAGTTGATCCCGCATCCCACAGAGGGCGTGGGCCGCCCCGACGAGCATGCTCGTGTGGCCGTCGTGGCCGCAGGCGTGCATTTTTCCGTCCGTCTGGGAGGCAAAATCCAGGCCTGTTTCTTCGTGGATCGGGAGCGCATCCATGTCGGCGCGCAGGCCGACCGTCGGGCCGTCGCCTTCGCCTTCGCCTTCGCCTTCGCCTTCGCCTTCCAGGGTGGCAACGATACCGTTTTCGGCTATGCCAGTCTGTATCTCCAGCGGCAACCCGTCAAGCGCGTCGAGGACTTTCTTGGCGGTCTGTTCGGTGCCGAAACCTAGCTCAGGTTCTTTGTGGATGTCGCGGCGCAGCGCCACGATCTTCTCACCAAAGCTCTCTTGAACGTTTTTTATTAAGCCGTCGAACTTTTGTGCCGTCTCCATGGACACTCCCCTTGTTAGAACCTTCGTGTGAGCAGATCAGACAAAGCGTAAGAGAAAATTACCACAGAATGACCCCGACGCCTCTTTTCGGTTGACCGGGGGAAGTGAGTAGGTTACTAAAGCTCCGCAGCGGACCACACTGTAGGCTCTTTCGGCAACATCGCGGGATCAAAGCGATCGAGCAACTCGTCTAAGTCGGGGCTTTCACCGGGCTCGGCAAGGCCAAGAGTGTGTGCCATCCAGGCCCGCACTTCTCGCGGGCTCTTGCCCAGGGAGCCGAGATCCGCGAGCGTCACCGAGCCGTGCCGTTTGGCGAGTCTTTTTCCATCGGGCCCGAGCACGAGCGGCACGTGGGCGTAGCTAGGGGCCGGCAACCCGAGCAACCGGGCGAGCAGGATCTGTCGCGGCGTAGAGTCGGCGAGGTCCACGCCCCGAACCACCTCGCCTATTCCCTGATCTACGTCGTCAACCATCACGGCAAGTTGGTAAGCAGGAGACCCATCGTTGCGCCGAATGACGAAGTCGTCCACTTCCCCTTCTTGATCTCCGAGAAGCCGATCCTCGAACACCATACGGGACCCTTCAGCCTGCACCCGTAACGCCGGGGGACGTCCGGCGGCCTCGCGGTCAGCTCGTTCTTTCGTCGTCAGTTCGCGACAGGTTCCGGGGTACCGATCAGCAGCAGAGATGCCGTGCGGCGCAGAGACGGCAGCCCGGATCTCGGCCCGCGTGCAATAGCAAGGGTAAAGTAACCCATCGCTATCGAGCCGTGAGACAGCTTCTTCATAAAGCTCCATGCGCTCCGACTGGCGCACGACCGGGCCGTCCCATTCGAGTCCCAGCGCCCGCATATCGTTAAGTTGCGCCTCCTCCACCCCGGGCCGCACCCGCGAGCGGTCCAGATCCTCCACCCGCACCAGAAAGCGCGCTCCCGACGAACGAGCAAACAACCACGCCAGAAGCCCAGTCCGCAAATTCCCTACATGCAGCGGCCCCGTGGGACTCGGCGCAAAGCGTCCATCAGTGTTTCGTCCTTCGACCATACCAGTCAAAGTTTACAGGCCCAGTCAGCGCGTCTGTCCTTGTGCCCTACGACACCGCTCGCCTCCGGCTTGATTTCTGGCGGCATGATCCACTACGGCTATCAGAGGCTAGCTTTTCAGCTCATGCGCTCGAATTCTGCGTCGAAGCGCTCCCATAACTCATCCTCCGTCATCCCCAGCCCCACTGCATCGCGCACGAGCACGGTCAGCCGTTCGTTCAGCGCTTCGACCCGGCGCTCGTGTGCAACATCTCCGATACCCTCTGCGACTACCGTTCCTACACCCGGACGGCTCTCTATAAGGCCTGCCCGTTGCAACTCGTTGTACGCCTTGACGATCGTGTTGGGCGCCACGGTCAATTCTTTAGCCAGCGCCCGAACCGTCGGCAACCGGTCACCGGCCTCCAGGCTACCCACCTCGACGGCGTGCTGGACTTGGTCCACGATCTGCACGTAGATCGGCACCCCACTCTTCGTATCTACCTTCAACCATAGTGCCGCCATTGCTCACCTTCACATTTGTTTTATAACAACAACACAATCATACAAACTTTGTGTATCTGGGTCAAGTGTTGGGGGTTTTTAGGGGAGCCATACTTGAGGTTCTTGTTTGGAGGGGAGGGAGGTTAGGAGTATTTTCTCGATACCGAGGCGCCAGAGTTCGCGCGTGATCACGGCGGCGTCAGACATCTTCTTTCCGGGTTCGACGCCGGTGATCAGGACGGCTCTCTTGACGCCCTTCGGAACTTTGCCGAGCGTACCAAGGGCCAGGGCGCTTGCGAAGGCTTGCGCGGTTATGCTCTGGCCGGTCCCGAGGCCGGTCAGTTCGGCCAGAACCTCCGGCCTGTGAACATATTCTTCGTTTAGTGGTTTGCCGAAGGCTTCTATGTTACCGACGCCGACGACCAGTGTGGAGGCTTTGGGTAGGGCTGGTTCGTGTGCGGCGGTTCCTTTCAGTGGTCGGCGGCGAGAGCCGTCGGCTTCTACGAGGGTTACCTCTGCGAGCGGGGACAACTGTTCCACCCAATTCGGCTCCACTCCCTCTACACGTTTTTTGGAGAGCAGGCCTTTTCCGGCGACTACGGCGACGGAGTCCGAGAGAGCTTCTTTGATGAGAGCGCCGAGTTCTTCGACGTCTCTGGAGATCACGAGCGGACCGACCTCTTCCGCCTCTCTCAAGAACATCTTGGTCGTGGGGACGACGAGAGCGGTGATTCCGTCTTGTTTCAGTTCTCGGGACAGCGCCAAGATAGCACCAGACTTGCCCCCCGCGCCGGCGAATGCGACCACATCTCCGGCGGAGATTCCCAGCGCCACATACAACTTCAAAACGCCCTCCTCTGCCTTCAGAATCCGCCAATCCCCTTGAAAGTACATACTAACCCAGACGAGGTAGTGTCGCGTGCTTTATGCTATCTTGGATACGAAAACAAGGACAAAATGCACCGGGCTCTCAGAAGAGTTGTTGGGAGATTAGGTGGCGGACGGTAGGGGTACTAAGAGACTGACATCCGGGTCCTGAAGTAGAGAAAGGAGCGTTGGTGACAGATCAAAAAGAACGGGTAGCAGGGTTCTCACAGGAACTCAGAGAAGGTCCTGAACCCTCCGACCGCAGCATATCGGAGATAATAGACGTACTGCGGCCTCAGCTTCAGGAACTCACCAACAAGCAGGTAGAGTTAGCAAAAGCTGAGCTGGCGCCGGTCGGCAAGAAAGCCGGGGTCGCTATTGGGCTAGTGGTAGTAGGAGCCGTATTTCTGCTGCTCTTCCTGGTCTTTTTCTTCCTTAGCGGGATGTACATAATGGCCGCTGCAGGCTTTCCGCTGTGGGCCGCGGCGGGCATAACTACCCTCATATTGCTAATAATCGGCGGGATACTCGCGGGCGCGGGCGCGGGCATACTCAGCAGCCTGGATCCCAAACCGCACCACACCATAAGGACATTCCAGCAGAACGTCAACTGGGTGAAGGGACAGTTCAAGTCATGACCGAGATACCAGAGCGCATGGAAAGAGAGATGTTCGAGCTCCGGAGCAAGATGGCCCCGGATGTTAGGGATCTCAAGCAACACGTAAACCCCCAGGCCGTCGGTAAAAAAGCCAAAGAACGCGTCAAAGACTCCGTCGTCAGTTTCGGAAAAGGGCTTCTCGGTTCGGCAAAGTACCAGGCGGGGAAAGCGCGGGAGGCCGGCGAAAAGCGGGATCCTTCTACCCTTACTAACGCCGTGAAGAGCGATCCCAAGCCCCTGATCCTGCTGGCCGTGGTCTTGGCGGTCACGCTCCTTATGGGACGCAAGCTGCTCGGCGGCGGCTCGGAAGAGTAGAGCAGAACCAACCTGACGCACCTTCACTTCCAGCCGGTCGGCGGCGCGGCTGGTGATATGATCCTCGCCAGCCTCATCTCAGCCGGCGCGCCTCTGGAGGAAGTCTCCCGCAACCTGCAGCCTCTCGGAGTCCGATTCGAGTTGCGCGCCGAGCGTGTAGAGGTGAACGGCGTAGGAGCTATTCAGGCAACGGTCGTCTACCCCGGAGAACATGTTCACCGCAACTTCACAGACATAAAAACCCTCATCGAAGCCTCCAACATCCCGGACCGGGCCGTCGAAAGGGCCACGAAAGCCTTCTATCGCCTGGCCGTCGCCGAGGGCACGGTTCACCAACAGGAGCCGGAAGACGTTACTTTCCACGAGGTCGGGGCCGTAGATTCCATCGTGGATGTGATGGGCAGTTGCGTCGCCTTGGAGTTGCTAGAGGCGGATACCGTAAGCTGCGGACCGTTGCCGATGGGCAGCGGCGTGGTTAGTGCCGCGCATGGCGTCTTGCCGGTTCCGGGACCGGCAACGCTGGAAGTATTGAAGGGCTCGCGGGTGCGCTGGACCGAAGAGCCCCACGAAATGACCACCCCAACCGGCGCCGCCGTGATGCACGCCCTCACCGGCGGTGAGTTCACCGAATCCGCGCCCCCAATGGTACTCCGCGAAGTCGGCTATGGGACGGGCCATGCACAGTTCGATAGTGTTCCAAACCTGCTGCGCGCCGCAGTCGGGGAAATCGAAGGTGCAGCGGGAGAAGTGGAACTTTTGGAAGCCAACGTGGACGATGCACCGGGGGAGCTATTTGGTGCCGCGGCGGAAAGCCTTTTGGAAGCCGGCGCCCTGGATGCCTGGTTGGAACCCATAACTATGAAGCGGGGCCGCGGGGCGTACAAAGTGTGCGCCCTGATCCAGGCAACAGACCGGAACCATATGGCCCGGCTGTTAATGCGCGAGACCGGGACTCTGGGCGTGCGGCATTTCGGCGTAGGCCGGACGGTCGCCGAACGGCGTATCGTCGAAGTGGACCTTCCTTACGGCAAATGTAGGGTAAAGGTGGGAAGTTTGGACGGTGATGATTACGTCGTGTCCCCCGAATACGCGGACGTGCTCCAGCTCACCAGGGATAAAGGGTTGCCGCTAGTTCGGGTGTACAACGAGGTGCGGGCAGCCTACGAACGGCAAAGGCCGGAGGAGCAGTCCCCCGGCCCATTGCTTCCTTAGTTTCTGTGGCTGGTGGCTACGCGGGTGTAACGCTCTCCGCCTGTGGACCTTTCTGGCCCTGGGTTACCTCGTAGGTTACCTTGGCTCCTTCGTCTAGGCTCTTGAACCCGTCTCCCTGTATACCGGTGTAGTGGACGAAAACGTCCTCACTACCGTCGTCCGGGGAGATAAAGCCGTAGCCCTTCTCGTCGTTGAACCACTTGACTGTCCCTTCTGGGGCCATATAAAGCGCCCGCCTTTCTTCTTTCCGGGCCTGTACTGAAAATGGCGCTTCGCATTTGCGGACAGCGCTTTTCAGGTTCAGCCCTCTTACCAGTTACGGTACGAATTGTAATACAAACGCCGTTACCCGTGGCGACAACTCTGCCAAGGTTACCTGACCCACTCCGGGAAACCGGACTCCAACAACTCCGCGCAGTCGTCGTAGACCCCAATGGCACCGGCTTCTTTGAGATCCTCCTTGCTAAACGCACCGCCGGTGAGCACCGCTACCGACCGGATACCCGCCGCCTTCGCAGACTCCACATCCCAGATAGCGTCCCCGACGGCGACGGCGTCCTGAGCCTCGATACCAGCATGCTCCAGCGCCCGCCCGAAGATATCCGGGGCGGGCTTGGATTCTTCTACGTCGCCGGAGCTCACGATGCCGGCGAGCTTACCTTCAGCGTCCAGAGCTTCTAGCGAATATTGCAGCTCCTCCGGATCTGCACTGGTGGCGAGCCAGACCTGGTAGTCCTGCTTGGCGAGCGAGTCTATTAGCTCCTTCGCCCCGGGCAACGGGTAAACGTGCTTCTGCAGCTCTGAGTAATACTCGGTGTGCAGCTCGGCAACCTTGTCTGCAGTCTCTTCATCGTCGACAAACTCGGAGATGAGAAGGCCCGAACCTTTGCCGATCTTGGGGTGTATCTCGACCCGCGGAGCCCGGTGTCCGAGCTTCTCGAACGCCCGCGCCCAGGCCTCGACGTGCAGATAGTTCGAGTCCATCAGCGTGCCGTCAACGTCCAGCACCACGGCCTTTACCAATTTGTGACCTCCTCATTCGAACGGTTCATGCCTTACAATTATTTGCATGGAAGAATTACGTAACTCTACATCCAACGAACGCTCCCATGCCGGAGCGGAGTATACCCACTTCGCCGGACACCGGGTCCCCACCCACTACGAAGACCCGCAGGCAGAGTACGCCGCGCTGAAAGATGGGGCCGCCGTGATGGACCTCTCTTACAAGTCCGTGCTAAGGCTTGTCGGCAAAGATCCCGTCGGGATGCTCAACGCCGTACTGACCAACGACGTTCCCACCGAAGAGAACCTCGGCGTTTACGCCGCGCTACTAGATCCAAAAGGCCACGTCCAGACCGACCTGCGCGTTCTAAAGAGCGGAGAAGGAATCCTGGTCTCCACCGAACCCGAAGGCGCGGAGGCCGCGCGCAACATCCTGGGCCGCTATGCTCCCTTCTCCCGGGTAAGACTCGAAGACCTCGACTCCTGGGGCGTCCTCGGTTTCTATGGACCTCGGGCGAGTCTACCCGGAGTAACGCTGGGCGAACACGAAACCGCCCTGGTAGAGGTCGGTGGCATGGAAATCCTCGCCGCGGGCGTGCTACATCCCGTGCCCGGCTACGATCTGCTCGGCCCTGCCCACCACCGCCAAGAAGTCTACGAACACCTCTTGGCGGAGGGTGAGATGCCGGTGGGCCTCCACGCCTACGAGACCGTTCGCATCGAGACTGGAACCCCTCGTTTCGGGGCTGACATCACGCCGGAGAACTTCCCCGCCGAAGCAGGCATCCTGGATCGGGCCGTCAGTTTCGCCAAAGGCTGCTACCCCGGCCAGGAGACCGTCGCCCGAATGCACTACCGTGGACATCCGAACAGGGCGTTGCACCGCCTCAAGGTCGAAGGTACGACGCCTCCACCTGGAACTCCGATCTTCCAAAACGAGAAACAGGTCGGCAAGATAACAAGCGTCGCTCCTCTACCCGTCGACGGAGAAATCCTGGCGCTCGGATACCTGCACCGCAAAGCTGAACCGGGATCATCGCTCACGGCTGGTGATGCTACCGTCGTCCCAGCGCCGCCGTCTTGAAACCTCCTGAAGACTGTCGGAATATTGAGGACGTGCGTCAGGCTATAGACTCCCTGGATCGGAAGATCGTCGGCCTCATCGGGAAGCGCAGCCGTTATGTAGAAGCGGCGGCAAGGTTCAAGACCGGCGAAGAGAGTGTCCGCGCCCCGGAGCGTCAGAAGAAGATGCTCGAAAAGCGCCGTCGGTGGGCCGAGGAAGAAAACCTGGATACAGATCTGATCGAAGGTCTCTACGAAGACCTGGTCTCCTACTTCGTAAACCGCGAGATGGAAGACTGGAAAAGAGCAGCGCGGTAACACCCCCTTATTGATAACCTTTCCCAATAAAAACCCCCAAAAGCCCCTTGAGTTGTTACAAGCGGTCTCTCGGCGGCACTGGATGGGAACGACTATCAGTTGGGTATTTCTAGACAACGAACAAACTCGTAGTTCCCGTATTTATGCGGCTTTTTCGGGTTTTCAGGAAAAGTTCTTGGTTGTGATCTGGTTCCGTTGTTAGGTGTCCGGGGCTGTGGTTAAATAGCTCTACTGTAGCAAAGTATTATATACGGACGGCAGGGGTTTAATGCTAAAGATAGAGAATCTTAGAGTAGAGATAGATGGCAGCGAGATCATCAAGGGTCTCGACCTGGAGGTCGAGAAAGGTGAGATCCATGCGATCATGGGTCCCAACGGCTCGGGCAAGAGCACGCTCTCGAACGTCCTGATGGGACACCCCCGTTACGACGTAACCGGCGGCTCTATCACCTTTATGGACGAGGACATTTTCGAGTTGGAGGCCGACGAACGGGCGAAGCTCGGCATGTTCCTGGCCTTCCAGTATCCGAGCGAGGTTCCGGGCGTCAGCGTCGCCAACTTCCTGCGGACCGCCGTCAACTCCGTGCGGGAGGAAGAGCTCTCCCCCATGGACATGTACCGGCTCATCCAGGAGAAGATGAAGATCATGCAGATGGACCCCAAGTTCGCCGAGCGGTACTTGAACGAGGGGTTCTCCGGCGGCGAGAAGAAGCGGAACGAGATCCTGCAGATGCTCATGCTCGACCCGAAGCTCGCCATCATGGACGAGACCGACTCCGGCCTGGACATCGACGCCCTGCAGGTTGTGGCGAAAGGCGTAAGCGAGCTGCGCAGCCCCGAGTTCTCCGCCGTCATCATCACCCACTACCAGCGGATTCTCCGGTACATCGAGCCGGACCGCGTACACGTTATGCTCGACGGCAGGCTCGTGACCTCGGGTGAAAAGGAGCTGGCGGACACGCTAGAGGAACGCGGATACGATTGGGTGCGGCAGGAGTTCGGCTCCGCTGCACAGAGCTAGGCCAAAGCTAGGTTATAGGAGGAGCGAATGCCCGAAGACAGGACAATACAGGAGCTCGGGTTAGACGAGTACAAGTACGGCTTTTCCGACCCGGAGGAGTATTTCTTCAAGACCCCGCGCAAGGGGATCGACCCGGAGATCGTCGCCATGATCTCCAAGCACAAGGACGAGCCGGAGTGGATGCTGGAATACCGGCTGAAGGCTCTGCAATCGTTCATGGAGAAGGCGACCCCGCAGTGGGGCGGCGACCTCTCCGAGCTGGACTTCGATGAGATCTACTACTACATCCGTCCGATGGAGAACCAGGGTCGCTCTTGGGACGACGTGCCGGACGACATCAAGAACACGTTCGAGAAGCTGGGGATCCCGCAGGCCGAGCGCGAGACGCTCGCCGGTGTCGGTGCCCAGTACGAGTCCGAGGTCGTCTACCACTCCCTGAAAGAAGAGTGGGAGAAGGCCGGCGTCGTCTTTATGGACATGGACTCGGGCCTGCGCGAACACGAGGAACTGGTGCGCGAGTACTTCGGCACCATCATTCCCTACGACGACAACAAGTTCTCCGCGCTGAACTCGGCTGTCTGGTCGGGCGGGTCGTTCGTGTACGTGCCACCGGGGGTCCACATCGACATCCCGCTACAGGCATACTTCCGCATCAACGCGGAGAACATGGGCCAGTTCGAGCGGACGCTCATCATCGCGGACGAAGGTTCGTACGTTCATTACATCGAGGGCTGCACCGCCCCGACGTACACCACGAACTCGCTCCACTCGGCAGTCGTAGAGTTGATCGCCAAGCCGGGCGCCCGCATCCGGTACTCGACCATCCAGAACTGGTCGCACAACACCTACAACCTGGTGACCAAGCGCGCGGTCGCAGAGGAGAACGCGACCGTGGAGTGGGTGGACGGTAACCTGGGCTCTAAGCTGACGATGAAGTACCCGGCGGTCTACCTGACCGGCGAGGGCGCGCGGGGTGAGATCCTCTCCGTAGCCTACGCCGGTGACGGACAGCATCAGGACGCGGGCGGCAAGGTCGTCCACGCCGCGCCGAATACTTCGAGCCTCATAACCTCCAAGTCCATCTCCAAGGGGACGGGCCGGAGCACCTATCGCGGTCTGTTGAAGGTTCACGAGGGTTGCCACGACTCCAAGAGCCGGGTCGAATGCGACGCGCTCTTGTTG
>JBARZO010000324.1:0-1895 GCA_049650165.1 Rubrobacteraceae bacterium | reverse complement strand
GAGCAGACCTCCGCCGCGCAACCCGGTCGAGGCCGAACGAAAACAGAGGGAGTGTAAGTATGGGAGCAGCCGCAATCCCGCTAATATTGGTCTTTTTGCTGGTTTTTCTGAGTTGGCGGGTGGTTTTCTCTACTAACAGGGACCTCTTTCGGGCAAAGGCTTGGGGACCACTGGGGAGGCGTGCTCTGCCCTTTGTCGTGCTGACGTTAATGGCCCTGAGCCTGTTGGTGGTTCAGGGCTATCGAGAGAATCAGGCCGTGCTCTTGACCTGGGCAATAGTCTTCGCAATCGCGGTGATCTCTTCGAACATGGTCTCGATGCCCCGTTCCGAGCGGGCGGCGAGCAAAGCTTTTCGCCAGGGGAACTACGAGAAAGCCGTTGAGAACTACCGGAAGCTCACCGAGGAACAACCCCTCGCCCGCCACCACGCTTTCCTTGGAGCGGCGCTCGGTGCTGAAGGACGGGACGAAGAAGGAATAGAAGAGTCGACGAAGGCCATAGAGCAAGACCCCCAGTACGGCATCGCCTACTACAACCGCGGCCTGATCCATCGTCGCATGAATCGCCGGAGCCGGGCCAAGAAAGACCTCCAACGGGCACTCGAAGCCGACCTTCCGCGCCGTTTCCGGGGGAATATAAAGGGGCTTTTGGAGGAACTCAATCGTTGAACTTTCTCTACCCATCGCTCATCGCGCTCGGCGTTCTGGTGGTCCTCACGTTTTTTATCGGGCGCCAGAACCGGGATCTGCTGCGCGTCCAGGCCTACAAAGAATTTTTGTGGCGCCTGATACCGTCGCTCTCCACCGGCGTCTTTATCGCCGGACTGCCTTTCGTAATGAGCCTGACCACGGTCTACAACGACGACCCCGTACTCTTTATCTACCTGGGTGGGGCCGCCATCCTAACCATCGTTATGGCCCGCAACGTCTCCCCCGAGGAGCGCCGCGCCAGTAAAGCCTTTCGTCAGACAGAATACGAGAAAGCCGTCACGCTCTACGAAGACCTCGTCGAACAACGCCCTCTCCCCCGCTACTATGCAGCCCTAGGGGCCAGCCTGGACGCCGACGGAGAGCCCCGGTCAGCCCTCGAAGCCGCCGACCGCGCCATAAAATTAGACCCCAAGCTCGGCACCGCCTACTACAACCGCGCCTCGGCACTTGCCGCCCTCGGAGAGAGATCCCGAGCCCGGAGCGACCTCCAGATGGTCTTCCGCGTAGACTCGGGCCGTACCCTCCGCCGGGCCGCCGGAGAAGCTATGGAGATGTTGGAGAAGAGCTAGTTAGCCGGTCAGCACGTCAGTCTTTCAGTCCGTCAGCTAGATACCAGCAGCGGTCCGCCTACCCCATTCCATCTCCCTCTCGCGCTCATATCGCCGCTTGCGCTCCGTCTCCTTTTCACTCTGAAGAGCATCCTCGTTCAACTCCTCGTTGCGGGAGTTCAGGCGATCCAGGATCTCTTGACGCTTCGTCTTCTTTTCTCGGTCTACCATATATTCCTCCTCTACAGGTTCATGTCACATGTTTTACTAGGTAACTTATATGGCCCCTGACTCTGCTGACATACTGATAGCCGCCGGAGGTGGCGTGCTGACCGGCTAATCAGCTATCTAACCACCTTCTGGATGTTCTCCTCGGCGCCTTTGATCTCTATCTTCCCCTCGCGCAACCGGACTTCCCAGCGGGATTGAGGAAATGTCGAAGGGCCTCTGAGGACTTTCCCGCTACAAAGGTCGAAGCGCGAGTCGTGCCAGGGACAGACGACCGTATCTCCCACGCGTTCGCCTTCGTTCAGGGGACCGGCGAAGTGGCTGCAGACGTTGGATATGGCGCAGATGCTGCCGTCGGAGAGTCGACTGAGGAGAATGTCCGCCCCATCCAGCGACACCTTGCGCATAC
>JBARZO010000323.1:0-6997 GCA_049650165.1 Rubrobacteraceae bacterium | reverse complement strand
TCCCGGGACAACCCGAAGCGGGACTGGTATATCTGGGCCGATGCGGCGCCGGACGGAGGCTTGCCGAACAACTGGGAGAGCAACTTCGGCGGGCCGTCCTGGACGTGGGATGAGAAGTCTGAACAATACTATTTAAACTCCTTCGATCCCAAGCAGGCGGACCTCAACTGGCGCAACCCCGAGGTGCGGGAGGCGATGTACGATGTGATGCGCTTCTGGTACGAGCGGGGCGTGGATGGTTTCCGCATAGACGTGTTGCACATCATGATAAAAGACGCGGACCTCCAGGATAATCCGTCCGACCCGGATTGGAAGCCGGGCGATACGCCCTGGGATTGGCAGAGTAGGGTTTACTCCCAGGACCGCCCCGAGGTACATGAGATCACGGCGGAGATGCGGAAGCTCGCGGACTCTTACGGCGAGCGGGTGCTGATCGGGGAGATCTACCTGCCCATCGAGCGGCTGGTAACTTACTACGGCGAAGACCTGGGCGGCGTTCATCTACCGTTCAACTTCCAGCTCATACTTCTGGAGGATTGGAACGCCGGAAAGGTTCGGCGGATCGTAGACCAATACGAGGCTGCGCTGCCCGAAGGCGGCTGGCCCAACTGGGTCCTCGGCAACCACGACAACTCCAGGATCGCGAGCCGCGTAGGTTCCGAGCGCGCCCGACTGGTCCAGATGCTGCTTCTAACGCTACGTGGCACCCCGACCGTTTACTACGGGGATGAGATCGGTATGCAAGACGTAGAGATACCGGAACACCTGATAGTCGACCCCAGGGGCAAAGGCCAGCCCGAGTTCTCCCGCGACCCCGCCCGAACTCCGATGCAGTGGGACGGCTCGCCCGGCGCCGGTTTCACCACCGGAGACCCCTGGCTCCCCATAGCCGAAGACTCGACGGAGGTAAACGTCGCCGGCCAAAGCGAAGACCCCGGCGCCATGTTGGCGTTCTTCCGGCGCTTGATCGAACTGCGTAAAGAACTGCCGGCCCTGCACAAAGGCTCTTACCGCTCTTTGGAAACCGGAAACAGCGCAGTATTCGCCTACCTGCGTGAGCACGAAGACCAGAGAGTAGTCGTGGCGCTCAACTTCGGCGAGAAAACAGAGTTGGTGGAACTAGCGTTGCCGGAGGACGAGAGCAAGCCCCTCTGCTCCACCCACCTGAACCGTAGGGAGACGCTCCATCTGCCCCGCTTCGAACTGCAACCCTACGAAGGCGTAATGGCTTTGCTGGAAGACGAGAGGGGCTAGTAGATCTTTTGAGCGCCGGAACTCCAAACCCCCAAACGAGCCCGCCGGTTGCTTCCCGGGTCGCGGTGCTCGGGGTGTTTTCCATAAACGGCCTGGTGCTCGGGAGTTGGTTCGTTAGGATACCGGCGATCCAACAGGAACTCGGCTTGAGCGAAGGGTTGCTCGGCCTGGCCCTGTTGGCGGCGGCTATCGGAGCGTTGGCCTCTATGCCGCTCACCGGGGCGCTGGTCTCCAGGTTCGGCAGCCGGCGGATCGTCGGCGTTACGTCGTTGGTGCTCTCTTTTTCGGTCGTCCTCCCGGCGCTGGCTCCCGGCCTGCTCTTGCTCGCGCCGGCCGTGGCCGTGGTCGGGGCCGCCAATGGCGCGCTGGACGTCTCCATGAACTCCCAAGCCGTAGCGGTCGAGAAGCGGTACGGGCGACCGATCATGTCTTCCTTCCACGCTGCCTTCAGCTTCGGCGGCCTCGGAGGCGCGGTTCTCGGCGGGCTGGTAGCGTCGGCTGGAGTCGAGCCCCTGACTCATTTCTCAGCAGTAGCAGTTCTCTGCTCCTTCGCCGCCATCGTGACTTACCGACAACTACTCCCGGACAGCGCGGATGCGGCGGAAGACGGGGCGCCCGCCTTCGCCCGTCCTACGAGGGCCTTGCTCGGTCTCGGGGCGATCTCTTTCTGCGTGTTGCTCGGCGAGGGCGCGATGTCCGACTGGAGCGCCGTCTACCTGAGCGGCCCGCTCGAAACCGGCCCGGGCTTCGCCGCCGCCGGGTACGCCGCATTCTCGCTCACGATGGCCTTGGGACGACTCTTCGGCGACGGACTAATAGCACGCTTCGGGCCCGCCCGGTTGGTTCGCTTGTGCGGAGCCCTCGCGGCTATCGGCCTCGGCGTTGCACTGGCCGTCGCGCAGCCGGTGGTAGCGCTCGTCGGTTTCGCCTGCGCTGGAATAGGCTTCTCGATAGTCTTTCCGGCGGCCCTCAGCGCGGCGGGCCGTACAAAAGGCATGGCCCCCGGACCTGCGCTCGCTGCCGTCTCGACCGCCGGATACACCGGGTTCCTGATCGGGCCACCCGCCATAGGCTTCGCCGCTGAAGTCTTCGGACTCGGGGGAGCCCTCTACATCGTGGTTGCTCTGAGTGGCGCCGTCGTATTGCTGGCCGGTGCGGTCAAAACCGGCAAGGGATAAGAGAACTGTAGAGTCCGAAAGGATCTAGGAGCGGAGGATACGACCGAGCATCTCCACGCCGGCCTTATCCAGAGAACGCTGCTCCACTATTATCTGCAGTTCCCGGGGCTCGTCCAGCTCGGCGGCCAGTTCCTCTATGCGATGGGCGGACACGCTCCCGCAAACAACGGTTTTTACGCGTTGGATCAGGCTCAAAACCTCTTCCGTATCCCGGTAGTCGGGAACCACGGATAACTTGAGATGTTCGATGCCCGCGCCCTTCAGAGAACGTAGCAGGTTCTCGGAGCACGAGGGAGAATTACCGACGACACCTACCTCCGTACCCTGCGGTAAATCTCCCAGCTTGCGTATAGTTCCCACGGTAGCCGAGTCCAACAAGGCGAAGGTCTCGATCCCACGATTGCCCACCAACTCTTCTACTTCCTGAACGTGGAAAAAAGTGGTAGCCACCAGCCGCCACGGTAGTTCTTCGTCGCCGGCGACTCGCTCTTCGAGATCTTCGATCAACATCCCGTCAACCGCCACCGGCAGCAGCTCCTCCAAATCCGCCGAGAAATGCTCGACCTGGGGCCGGTTGCACTCGACAAACGCGATACGAACCTTCTCGATCGGCGAAGCTCCGGCCCGTGCCAGTAATTCGTAACCAAGATCCTCGACCGAAACACCCTCGGCAACCGCCTGACGCATCACCTGCTCCAGCAGCCGCTGACGCCTCAAACCCTCGGCATCCACCGGAGGTTCGACCACAAACGCCCCGCTACCCCGACGGGTCTCCAGATAACCTTCACGTTCCAGATCCGCCACGACCCGCGCCACCGTATTCCGGTTTATCCGCAAAAACCCCGCTAACGCCCGAATGCTAGGCAACTTCTCGCCCACCGCGATTTCGCCGGAAAGGATCAAATGTTTCAACTGCTCCTCCAACTGTACGTGAACCGCCACCCGGCTCTTCGTATTCAACGGGTTAATCTTTAAATCCACTTGTTGTCCTACTGTCCTATGGTACTATGTCAATAATGGCTGTCCTAGCAATCTAGGACGATTATAGCCCAAGTGGGCAGAAGGAGGCTCTGGTGGTCGAAGTATTGTGGACATTGTTTCTCATCGGCGTGGGGGTATTGTGGGTGGCTTTGATCTTCTTGGGCTGGAATTCGTCCGGCGTTAGGTATGCAGACGAGCGTTGGCCGGTATGGAAGGTCCTCTTGCGCGGCGGCCACGAACAGAGGGAAGAAAGAGAGGATCCAAAATCTCCCGAATTGCCCGCCCGTGGTGAGCCTTCCGGGTATGAGGCGCGGATGAAAGGTCGATAAAGTGTTCGACGTGTATTGTCCGGACCATGGTTCGCGGGTACTCTTATTCTCACGGGACATCGAAGCCGTACTCAACACGCACGAAGGTATAGAAGTACATTACCGGTGCTTCTGTGGTTATAGAGGTGTCTGGCTTACCGGGCGTTGTTCTTCGGAGAGCTTGTGCATAGCAAATGAGTTGTCGGTGCCGGAGAGCTTTGACCGAGTATAAATGGGAAAATGGTCCTCCGGTATAGCCAGCCGATAGATAGATCGTGTTCTGGGGAAATCTCTTTCTTCTGGGGAAATCTCTTTCTTCTGGGGAAATCTCTTTCTTCTGGGGAAATCTCTTTCTTCTGGGGAAATCTCTTTCTTCTGGGGAAATCTCTTTCTTCTGGGGAAATCTCTTTCTAGAGTCGCGTTGCGGGCCGGCGAGGAGGATTCCACTGGCCAGCAAGCTATTCTGCAACGATTACGAGAGAACGAAAACTAGGGGTTGTCACCGCACAAAAGATTTGTGGCCCCGATGCTAAACTGCCCGCGCCAACTCTACACCAACATCCCGAGGAGCTCCCATAGGCTCTCAAGATAAATCATCAAACGATCCTCCGGTAGGACGCCTCCGCACAGCGGCCCGCTCAGTTCCTCCGCCGGGACTCGTGATTCTGGCGGTTGGCTCCGTGCAACTCGGGGCGGCTATCGCCAAGAGCTTGTTCGATGAGATCGGCCCTTCCGGCACGGTGTTCCTGAGGGTCGGGTTCGCGGCCCTCGTGCTGCTTCTTCTCTGGCGACCGCGGATCACCGGATACACCCGGCGAGAGTACCTGATCTCGGCGCTCTTCGGTCTCGCCCTGGCCGCGATGAACTTCTCCCTCTACCTGGCGATTGACCGTATTCCGCTGGGTGTCGCCGTTACGCTCGAGTTTATCGGACCTCTCGGGGTCGCGGTGGCGGGCTCCCGACGAGCGCTAGATCTTCTCTGGGCCGTACTCGCCGCCGGGGGCATTCTGTTGCTGGCGCCGCTAGGTTTGTTTGGCGGCGTGGAACTCGACCCGGTGGGCGTCGCGCTGGCGCTGCTAGCAGGGCTTTTTTGGGCCTCCTACATACTTCTCAGCGCCCGTACCGGGAGCATCTTCCCCGGCGGAACCGGGCTCGTGATCGCCCTGTGCCTCGGCACGGTAGTCCTGGCCCCGGTCGGCATAGCCGGCGCCGGGTACGCCCTGCTAGATCCGTGGCTGCTGCTCGTGGGTTTTGGTGTAGCGATGCTCTCTTCGGCCGTTCCCTACTCCCTGGAACTGGAAGCTCTTCGAAAACTACCCTCTCGCGTTTTCGGAGTGTTGATGAGCCTGGAGCCCGCCGTTGCGGCTATTATAGGTTTCCTCATCCTCGGAGAACGGCTCGGACTCCGTTCCATAGCGGCGATTCTGCTAGTTACCGTGGCCGCCGCCGGCGCGTCACGCTTCTCTTCCGGTTAGTTGCTCCCTCTACCTTTACCGGGACCTGCTTTGACAGATTCACTACATCGAAGGGAACATCAGAGCTCAAGAGGTTGGAGGAGTCTGTCCCGCGAAGCCATCCATTTGGGAGATTGCAGGCTGCCACGTTCCCGTCTGGGGGTCCAGGTGTCCCAGGCCCAGCGTGGTGTTGCCGCGGGCTTTGATCTGCCGGACCATCCTCTCCCGGTTCTCTTCGGATAGCTCATCGTAGTCGACCTCCGGCGCCTTGCGGGCGACCAGGTGATCGTAAAGTATCTCCCGGAACTGCTGCTCGCTGAGGCTGGGCGACGGGTTGAGCGTGAAGTACAGGTTCTCCAGCCCCGTCGTCACCAGCGGGACATCGAATAACTGTGGTTGCTCGAAGCCGACGAAGAAACCCAGGTCCGGCAGAGGGATACCATAGTAGGCCTCGATCAACTCCCCGCGGGTAGGGTTGCGGCCGTGTTGTTCTGCGAAATCCACGCCCAAGCGGGTGACAGTCTCCTGTGCGGAATCTGCGAAGAGTCCTATCAGGATGACCGGTCCGTCGCCGCCGGCGGTATTTTCCATGATCTCTTCGCACGCCTCCAGCATCGGACGGTACTCGGGCGTGTCCAAAAACTCCGCATAGTCGCCGTAGAAGCGAAGCCGGACCCCGGCCTCGAACATACGCTGGTAGGTAGGCTCCGAACCCACCCTCAAGAGCCCGCTAAGCGCGTACTTCATGTAGTCTGCGCCACGCTTCAAATTGATACGCCCGAGGCCGGGCGCGAGAATCGCGCGGACGCCGTGGTTCAGGATCATCTGGTGCAGCTCCGCCTGCTGCCCGATGACCGTGCTCAGGTAGTCTTCGGCTTCGGGATTCTCTTGCTGGTGAGTGAGGTACCAGCGCCGCGTTCCGTTGAAGGGCCAACCCATGATCACGGGGGACGCTTGATCCCCGATCCATTCCGCTACTCGCTCTGTGGGCCACAGGAGCCACTCCGATAGTGTCGGAGCATTGCTCGTGTCCAAGTTTTCTCTACCTCCGCATCTTAGGGAAACCGCGCAACATACCGTAGAGCCTAGCTGGGCGGCGCATCCAATACAAGAGATCCGGCGTCCGATCCATACGGTTTTGCGTCTCGAAGTCGAGTATCATATGGTAGTCAGGATTTAGGCTACCGTGTCTCCACGTCTTCTATGGCTCTACATGGTATCCATGGTCGATCTATTAGGAGACAAGGTGGAACTCAAAGATAGGATGCGCTCAGCCGCCGCAGGTTTGTTGGACGCAGGGCTGGCGTATCCCGTTCAACCCACGGAATACGACACTGCCTGGGCCGCCCGCCTGACCGGGGACGATGGCACACCCGCGTACCCGCACCTGATCGACTGGCTGATAGAGCGCCAACACGAAGATGGTAGCTGGGGAGGCCAGATCCCCTACTTGCCCGACCGTCTCCTGAGTACGCTGGCGGTTACGGTAATGCTTGCCAGGCTGGAAGACCCTGGCTACACCGATCCTCTCGCCAGGGGAGAACGGTACCTCAAGCAAAACTTACGCTACCTGGAAGACGAGATCGACCGTCCCGTCGGATTCGAGTTGATACTGCCGGCCCTCTTCACCGAAGCGAGAGACCTTGGGATGGATCTCTCGTACAACTCCCTGCCCGAGTACGAGCTCGAACGGGACGAGAAATTAAGTTTACTACCGATGGATCGGCTCTTTTCGACCCAGACTACGGCCCTGTTTTCTCTGGAGGCTTTCGGAGATAACTTCGACGCTGAAAGCGTCGCCAACCTGCTGCTGAAAGACGGG
>JBARZO010000322.1:0-2324 GCA_049650165.1 Rubrobacteraceae bacterium | reverse complement strand
GGATAAACTCTATGGCCCCGACATCCACGCCCCGGGTCGGTTGGGCGGCCACGATCACGCCGGGGTCGCCGGAGAGTTCGCGGGCGAGCACGGCTTTCTGCTGGTTGCCGCCGGAGAGGGCGCCGGCCCGGAGGTCCGGGTTCGCCGGACGCACGTCGTAGGCTTGCAGGGCTTCGGCGGCGCGACGACGCATGGTCTTAGGGGAGATCCAACCCCACTTAGAGATCGGGGGCTCGTCGTACGTCTTCAACGCGTTGTTCTCGGCCAGCGTGAAGTCTTGCACGAGACCTTTTTTCCCGCGATCCTCCGGCACGTAGGCGAGCCCGCGTCTCTGCCGAACTTCGGAGCCGAGCCGGGTAACGTCCTCGCCGTCGAGGTACACCGTGCCGCTTTGTACGCGCCGGGTCCCGGCGAGCGCCTCGGCGAGTTCGGTCTGGCCGTTGCCGTCTACACCGGCGATCCCCAATATCTCCCCCGCCCGCACCGTGAGGCTTACGTTCTCGACCACGACGCTCCCAGCGTTCGACCTCACCACCAGATCCTCCGCCGCGAGCCGCGCTTCGCCAGTCTTCGCGGCCTTTTTCTCGACCCGTAGCAGCACCTCGCGGCCGACCATGCGACGGGCGAGTTCGCCCTCGTTCGTGGCGGAGGTCTCTACCGTATCTACGACTTTGCCGTCCCGGATGATGGTTATTTCGTCGCTCACGCCGAGCAACTCGCCCAGCTTGTGGGTTATTAGGATGATCGAGAGCCCGTCGGCGACGAGTTCCTTTAGAACGGCGAAGAGGTCTTCCGTCTCCTGGGGCGTTAGTACGGCGGTCGGCTCGTCGAGCACCAGGATGCGGGCGTCCCGGTAGAGCGTTTTGAGGATCTCCACCCGCTGTTGCTCCCCGACGGATAGGTTCGCCACGCGGGCCCGCGGGTCTACCTGCAACCCGTAACGGTCACACAGTTCTTCGGTGCTCTTTATGGCGCCCGCCAGGTCCAGGGATGCGCCCTTGCGAGGCTCGGCCCCGAGCACGATATTCTCGGCAACGGAAAGCGGCGGTACGAGGGTGAAGTGTTGGTGGACCATCCCGATGCCCCGGGACACGGCGTCTTTCGGGTCGCTGATCCCAACCTGCTCTCCGTCGACCAGGATCTCCCCTTTGTCCGGCGAGTAGAGGCCGTAGAGGATCTTCATCAAGGTCGATTTGCCCGCCCCGTTCTCACCCAGAAGGCCCAGGATCTCGCCCTTGCGCAGCGTGATGGAGATTTCGTCGTTGGCCGTTACCGGACCGAACGTCTTGGTGACGCCCCGCATCTCCAGAACGACCGGGGCGTCCTCGGCCCCGGTCGTTCCACCATTGGTTTCTACTTGGGACAAGGAGGTTTCCCTACCGCTCCTTACTGCGGCGCGTCCGGGACGTCGATCTCACCGTCGATAATGTCTTGACGGGCTTGATCCACCTGGTCCTTGACTTCCTGCGGCACTTGACCGTCGAATTCCCCGAACGGCGCCAGGCTCACGCCCTCATCCTCCAGTCCGAATTCCTGTACCTCTCCACCGGGAAACTCGCCATTTCTGGCTTGCTCTGTGGTCTGGAACACGGCGTTGTCTACCCGCTTGACCATCGAGGTCAGGATAGGCGCATCCTTATTGAGCTTGGCCTGATCCGAATCCACCCCGATGGCGAAGATGTTCTCTTCCGTAGCGGCTTCGAAGAGACCGGCGCCCGTCGCCCCGGAGGCGTGATAGATGATATCCGCACCCTGGTTTATCTGCTGCAAAGAGATCTCCTTGCCCCGGGCCGGATCGTTGAAGGCGTCGCCTGTCGAACCCGCGTACTGGGCTACTACTTCGCAGTCCGGGCACACCGACTCTACTCCGGCGGTATAGCCAGCCTCGAACTTGGCGATGAGGTCGGATTCCTGGCCGCCGAGGAAACCTACAACTTTATCGTCCGGGTTTGTGTAGTCGGTGTTCTCCTGGGTCATTAGCCCGGCCAAGACTCCGGCCAGATAACTACCCTCCTGCTCCCGGAAAGTCAGGCTCGCCACGTTGTCCGCCTCGACCACCGAGTCGACTATAGCGAAGTTGGTATCAGGGTACTGGGGCGCGATCTCCGTGACCGAATCCGTCATTAAGAAACCGATAGCGTAGACCGGAGTAAAGCCGTTGTCGGCGAGCTGCGTCAGGTTGTTCGTGTAGTCGGCCGGTGCGCCGGATTCAAGAACTTCAGTCTCTACACCAAACTCTTCCTTCGCCTTTTCGAGACCCGCGTTGGCCGAGTCGTTGAAGCTCTGGTCGCCGAGGCCGCCGACGTCGGTAACCATCGCAGGCT
>JBARZO010000321.1:0-17011 GCA_049650165.1 Rubrobacteraceae bacterium | reverse complement strand
CGATAAAGCCCAGCAGTCCGAGGCTGCCTTTAGGCGCCAAGAGTTGGCTGAAGGCGGCACCCGCCCGACCCTCGAAGAGCTGCTCGGTGAGGGTGGAGTACAGGACCTGAATCTGGTCATCAAGGCTGACGTCGCCGGTTCCGTGGAGGCCCTCAAGGAGTCGCTCGCCAAGCTCACTAACGAAGAGGTGCGGATCAACATCGTCCGTAGCGGGGTGGGCGCGCTCACCGAGAACGACGTCATGCTGGGGTCAGCTAGCGACGGCATCCTGCTCGGGTTCAACGTACGGCCGACGAACACCGCCAAGCAAGTCGCTGAGCGCGAGGGCGTGGAGATCCGGACTTACGACGTGATCTACAAGGCTCTCGAAGAGATCGAAGCCGCCATGCGCGGCATGCTCGCCCCCGAGTCCGTGGAGAACGAGACTGGAACCGCCGAGGTCCGTCAAACCTTCCGCGTCCCGAATGCCGGTGTCGTGGCGGGTTGTTACGTGACGACCGGTGAGATCTCCCGTAACGACCGCGTCCGCGTGGTGCGGGACGGCACCGTGGTGTACGAGGGCAACCTGGCCTCTCTAAAGCGTTTCAAGGACGATGTCCGCTCGGTCCGACAGGGATTCGAGTGCGGCATGGGTATACAGAACTTCAACGACGTCAAGGAAGGCGACATGCTGGAGTTTTTCCAGGTCGTCGAGGTTCCGCGGTAACGCGGTAGCCGAAGGTAGGATTTGTTCTGTACCGTGAGGCTGGAGTTGGAGTTGCCTTACTCCTCCAGCCTCAAGGAGAAGCGCCAGACGATCCGGTCTCTAAAAGACCGTTTGAGGCGCAAGAACGTCTCGGTAGTCGAGTCTAACCATCAGGACTCTTGGCAGCGGGCGACGATTGAGGTGGCACTGGCAGCCACTTCCAACGGCGCCGCGGAGGAGAAGCGCGATGAGATCCGTCGCGCGCTTCTTAACTACGAGGAGCTGTCGATCCTGGAGTGGCGTGAGGAGTTCTTTAAACTATGAGCGAGCGCACGCGCAAGATAGAGTCGCAACTAAAAGAGATAGTCGGCGACGAGGTCGCTGAATTATCCGACCCGCGCATTCAGGGTCTCGTGACGATAACCGCCGTCCAGGTAAGCCCGGACCTCTCGCACGCCACGGTTTTCTACAGCGTCCTGGCGGGCACAGAAGAGGAGCCGGCGCGAGAGGGGCTCCAGAGCGCCGCGGGGCGTATCCAGAGCATTGTAGGCTCCCAGACTCGCATGAAACGTACACCCCGGTTGCATTTCGAGCCGGACCCGGTAGTAGAGCAAGCCAGCCGTATAGAAGCAGCGTTGAGGGAGGTAAAAGAGAGTGACGACCCAAACCACAGGTAACACTGTTACAGAGGTAGCCGAGTATCTGAAAACTCTGGATCGGGTGGCCGTAACCACCCACGTCGGGGCGGACGGCGACGCCATAGGAAGCTCGGCGGCGCTCCTCCATCTGATGCACGCCCTCGGCGCTGAAGCCGTCTTCTGCCACGAAGAAGAGGTGCCGGGCTACTTGCAGTGGCTCCTTCCGGACACTTTGCGCGAAGTCCCCGAGGGCTACGATCTCTTGGTGGTTGACACTTCCCGGGAAGACCGCGCCGGCGCGACGAACGGCGAACCGCGCTTGAACCTCGATCACCACGAGGACAACCCGCTCTATGCGGAATATAACCTCGTGGACGCCAAAGCCGCCGCCAGCGCCGATATAGTGGCCCGTCTGTTCCCGGAACTCGGCGTAGCCATAGAGAAGCCCGCCGCCGAGGCGATCTATACCGGAGTGCGTACAGACACGGGTGGCTTCCGATTCCGCAACGTTTCGCCCGAGGCCCACGAACTGGTCGCGGACCTCCTTCGGGCCGGCGTCGTGCCCGCCGAGGTCGACGACCGCTTAAACCGTACCGGTACCATCGAGCAACTCAACATCGTCGGCGTTACGTTGGCGAACGCCGTCCGCTACGGCGAGGCTATCATTGCTACCGTGGACAACGACGATTATGAGCGTACCGGCGGCACGGAGCTGGACTCCAAAGAATCCATAGACAGCCTCCGCACCGTGGCAGGAGTAGACGTAGTGGCGCATCTGCGGGAAGTACCCGGCGGAACCAAAGGCTCGCTCCGCTCCGAGCGGATGGACGTGGCGGAGATCGCCCGGGGCTTTGGTGGCGGCGGCCATCGACTGGCTGCCGGATACACGGCCCAAGGTAAGCGACCTGAAGAAGCCAAAGACGAACTGCTGGAGGCTCTGGCAGGAGCCGTGGACCTCGGGGAGCGCAGATAAAGGGCAATCCTCTATCGGGGGCTCTGCTGCTCGACAAGCCGACGGGCATTACGAGCGCCCGCGCGGTAGCCCAGGTCAAACGCCTCCTACCCAAAAAAACGAAGATAGGCCACACCGGGACGCTAGATCCACTGGCTTCAGGCCTTCTAATACTCCTGCTGGGCCGTGCCACTCGACTCTCCCGCTACGTTACCGGCCTGGACAAGACCTACACGGCGACCGCCCGTTTCGGCGCGGCTTCCGACACCCTGGACGCCGACGGTGAAATAACGGATTGGAACATTCCGCTACCGGACGAAACAGATCTTCGGAATGCTGTTATTGACTTCACTGGGGAGCTCGAACAGATCCCACCGATGGCTTCTGCGGTAAAAGTCGGCGGAGAACGCCTCTACAACCTCCATCGACGGGGAGAGACAGTCGAACGCGAGGGTCGCCCCGTTACCATACACGCGTTAGATCTAACCTCATACGACCCGCCCGAACAAAGCGCGACCTTCCGCATCTCGTGCTCCAGCGGAACGTACGTGCGCACGCTGTTAGCCGACCTGGCCGACTCACTCGACACCGCCGCCTACGTCACCAGCCTCCGCCGCGACTCCGTAGGCGCCATGAGCCTGCGCAACGCCGTATCTCTGAACGAGTTAAACGCCAATAATCTACATAGCCGCATAATACATCCAGCGAGGATAGTAGAGCACCTGCCCGTCGTTCAGGTTGGGGACCGAGAGAGGCGTAGCGTAAGTAATGGGCGGGAGATCTCTTCTTCTGGTATATCGGGTAGTTTTCGCGTCGAGGGCGACGGGGAATTGTTAGCGATCTACAGTGGGGACGGCACCAAAGCTAGTCCCGAGGTGGTGTTGTGCGCGGCGTAGTAGTAGCCCTCGGCAACTTCGACGGGGTGCACCTGGGCCATCAAAGAGTCCTGGGAAGAGCGGTCGAAGTCGGAAAAGAGCAAGCGGACAAGGTGATCGCTGCGACCTTCAATCCTCACCCTCGGGCTGTACTGAGACCCGGTACTGAGCCTAAGCTGCTCACGACGCTGGAGTTGCGGAAAGAAGCTTTGATTCGATATGGGGCGGACGATGTTTACGTGATCCGATTCGATAAAGAGCTCTCGAACAAAAGTCCGGAGAAGTTCGTTGTGGATGTCTTGGTCGGGGACCTTGGGGCGGCCACCGTAGTAGTGGGGGAGAACTTCCGCTTTGGGCACAAAGCCTCAGGAAACGTCGAAGATCTCAGACGGATCATGGAAGGACATGGGGGTCTCGTGTACGCCGTGCCGATAAGAGAAGCAAACGGTGAAGAAGAGGTCAATTCGACTCGAATCCGCGAGCTTATCTCTATGGGAGAGGTGTCCCATGCGGCGAAGCTACTCGGGAGGCCGTATCTACTGCGCGGCGCTGTGGTGGTCGGGGACATGCGGGGCAGGACCATTGGCTTCCCAACGGCCAACGTAGCTTCTGACCCGGCTGCGCTCATTCCTGCTAGCGGTGTATACGCCGGCACGGTCTGGGTTGGAGACAAGGAATACGCGGCTTGTACCAACGTCGGGGTAGCTCCTACATTCGAGCGAGGCGAGAGCCGGGTAGAGGCGTATTTGTTGGACTTCGAGGGGGATCTCTACCGGAAAACTGTGGACGTGAGCTTTACGGATCGGATCCGCGGTGAAAGAAAGTTCTCCGGGATCGAGGAGCTGAAACAACGAATAACGCGGGACGTAGAAGAAGCCCGCCGGATCGCGGGCGATAAGGTTTGATGCGTGTGTTAGCATATGATCGAATAAGTACGGATAAAGAACAGCGTTAGAACAAAGAGGAGAGTAGAAGAAGTTGGCGGTAGCTGAGAAAAAAGAAAACACCATTCAGGATTATAAGACCCATGACGAAGACACCGGGTCCCCGGAAGTACAGGTAGCTATCTTCTCGAAGCGGATAGCGCACCTCACGGAGCACCTTCGGGAGCACAAGCACGATTACCATTCCCGGCGGGGCCTACTCAAGTTGGTCGGCAAACGTCGTCGGCTGCTGAAGTACCTGCAGAATAACGATGTCGAGCGCTATCGGTCGCTCATCGCCAGGCTCGGCCTGCGCCGCTAGCAAACTCGCTTAAAAGCAGAAGAGGAGAAAGAAATATGCGTTTAGAGATCCCTGTAGGAGAGCGCTCGCTGGTGCTCGAAACCGGGAAGTTGGCGAAGCAAGCCGGCGGAGCGGTTCAGGTGCAGCTTGGAGACACCACGCTACTGTCCACCGCTACCCGCTCGCGCAAGCCGCGGGTAGGAGCTTCGTTCTTGCCCTTGAGCGTCGATATCGAGGAGCGGACAACGGCGGCCGGTAAGATTCCGGGCGGCTTCCTAAAGCGCGAGGGGCGTCCTTCGGACCGGGCAATTTTGACGGCTCGTCTAACCGACCGTCCTCTGCGTCCGTTGTTCCCCAAGGGCTACAATCACGAGTTACAGATCATCAGCACCGTCCTCGTCGCCGACCAGGACACGCCGTACGACACGGTGAGCATGGTTGGCTCATCTGCGGCTCTCGCGCTTTCGGATATACCGTTCGACGGACCGATCGGGGCCGTACGTGTGGGACGCACCCTCGACGGCGAGTTCATCTTGAACCCGACTTACGCCCAGATAGATGAGAGCGACCTCGACCTAGTTGTTGCCGGTACTAAAGAGGCCATCACGATGGTCGAAGCCGGAGCGAACGAGGTGCCGGAGGAAGTGGTTGTAGAGGCGCTACAGGTTGCTCAGGAAGCGATCAGTGCCCAGGCCAAGGCCATCGAAGAGTGGACCAACGAACACGGTAAAGAGAAACAGCAGTTCGATGTAGGTGGGGACAACCCGTTCGTTGACGAGCTGCGGGAAGGTTATCTAGCCCGCATCAAAGAGAGCATCGTCAGCACCGACCGGCGGGCCCGCAACGCCGAGCTGGACGAGCTGAAAGAAGAGCTCGTCGAAGGCCGAGAGGAAGAAGACGTGACGCAGATCATGGCGGCCGTCTCAACTCTTCAGAAAGAGGCGTTCCGCGAGTTGTTGTTGCAGGATCACAAGCGGACGGACCTCCGGGGGTTCGACGAGATTCGCTCTACCGAGGCGGAAGCCGGAGTGCTTCCCCGGGTACACGGTACCGGACTCTTTACGCGCGGTGAGACTCAGGTCTTGAGTTCTTTGGCACTGGCGGATCTCGGTCTCGCCCAGCGCCTCGATACGCTGGAGCCCCAAACCGGCAAGCGTTACATGCACCACTACAACTTCCCGCCGTACTCCACCGGGGAGACGGCGTTTCTGCGAGGACCGAAGCGGCGCGAGATCGGCCACGGCGCCCTCGCCGAGCGGGCTCTCCTGCCGGTCATCCCTTCTGAGGTAGAGTTCCCTTACGCGCTCAGGATTATCTCCGAGGTGCTCGAATCGAACGGTTCGTCTTCGATGGCGAGTGTTTGTGGCTCGACGTTGGCCCTCATGGACGGCGGCGTGCCGATCAAGGCTCCGGTCGCCGGGGTCGCGATGGGGCTCGTGAAGCAGGACGACGATTACGTCATCATGACCGACATTCAGGGGCTCGAAGATCATCTCGGGGACATGGACTTCAAGGTTGCGGGTACCCGGGACGGCATCACGGCGCTCCAGATGGACATGAAGATCACCGGCGTCTCCGCCGAGCTTCTGCAGGAAGCCCTCGGCCAGGCCAAAAAAGGCCGGTTCGAGATTCTCGACATTATCGGTGAGACGCTCCCCGAGCCCCGAACCGAGGTTTCGGACTTCGCGCCCCGGGTCGAGGTTCTGAAGATTCCTACCGACAAGATCGGGCTTCTCATCGGCCCTGGCGGCAAGACGATCAACGCACTCCAGGAGGAGTACGCGGTCAACATCTCGGTCGAGGACGACGGTACAGTCTACGTGGCCGGCATCGACGGTGTCTCCGCAAAGGCTGCTGTCTCCACGATAAACGGCATGACAAAGGACGTGGAGTCCGGCGATATTTACAACGGCAAGGTCGTCAAGATCACCAACTTCGGCGCCTTCGTCGAACTTACGCCGGGCCGCGACGGCCTGCTGCACATATCGCGGCTTGCACCCGGCAAGGAACGGGTCGAGCGCGTAGAAGATGTAGTTACCGAGGGTGACCCGGTCAAAGTTCGGGTTCTCGACGTCGACAAGCAGAACCGCATCTCGCTGGAGAAGATAGAGGAGTAGCAGCTTGGCTGACCAGAACGTACGCAAAAAAGAGTTTCCGGGAGGGCTGCGGGTCTTCTCGGAGCAGTTGGAAGAAGCGACGAGCGTTGCCCTTGGGGTCTGGATCCGGGCCGGCAGCCGCGACGAGAAAGATGCGGTCGCCGGCATCACCCACCTGATGGAGCACATGCTCTTCAAGGGAACCCCCGACATGAATGCCCTGGGCATAGCCGAAGCTTTCGAGAGCATCGGCGCCCAGGAAAATGCCGCAACCGGCGAGGAATACACGGTGCTCTACGCTCGCTTCCTGCCCGAGCATCTGGAGCGTGCCCTGGACATCATGAGCGACATGGTGCTCAGGCCCACGCTCGCTGACCTGGAACGGGAGCGGGAGGTGATCGTCGAGGAGATCAAGATGTACGAAGACCGGCCCGACCAGATGGCCGACGAATACCTCTCATCGCTCCTCTTCCACGACGACACCCTCGGACGCCCGATCATCGGCTCCGCCGAGACGGTCCGCGGCGTAGACCACGACACCCTCAAGCACTTCCACCAAGAAACGTACAACGCCTCGAACGTCTTTATCGTCGGGGCTGGCAAGCTCGACCAGGACGAGTTCGAGAAAATGGTCGAAGAGAAACTCTCGAAGCTTCCGGAAGGCGAGCCGTTCGAGCGGAATGCAGATCCGGGAACCCCCGATAGCCGCTTTTTCTACAAGTTCAAAGAGACGGAGCAATATCATGTCTCGATGGGCTCGTTGGGGATACCGGCGAACAGCGAAGACCGCTACGCGATGGCCTCGCTCAACAACGTGCTCGGTGGCGGTATGAGCAGCCGACTCTTCCAGGAAGTCCGCGAAAAGCGCGGGCTCGCCTACGCCGTCTACTCCTATCATCAGGGATATTCGGACACCGGAGCCATAAAGACCTACGTTGGCTCAACCACGGGCAACGTCGAAGAAGCCGTCAAGGTCATAACCGAGCAGTTCGGTAAAGTCCAGGACGAGTTGGTCACCGACGAGGAGTTGGAGCGCACGAAGCAGCAGCTCAAAAGCTCGACGCTGCTTGCGCTGGAAAGCACCGCTGCGCGCATGACGCGCATCGGACGGAGCGTCATAACCGGCGCGGACTTACTTTCGCCCGAGGAAATCTCTGAACGCATAGAGGCCGTTACCGCCGACGATATCCAGAGCCTCGCGAAGAAACACCTCAACTTAAACGACATGTACCTCTCCGCGGTAGGACCGACGGAGTTGGACTTAGGAACGTATTTGAATTAGTCGGTCGGTTCGTCAGGGTGTCAGTCCGTCAGCAGATGTTGCCGACTGACTGATCGACTGGCAGGCTGACCGACTCCAACAAGGAGGAAACCGAACTGTTAGACAAACAGACCTTGCAGGTCGTGCCCCTGGGTGGACTAGGGGAGATCGGCAAGAATATGACTGCTGTGCGCCAGGAGAGCGGAATTATCCTGGTAGACGCCGGCATGTCGTTCCCGGACGAAGAGATGCCGGGAATCGACGTTGTGCTGCCGGACTTCACCTATCTCCGGGAGCACTCGGACGAACTAAAAGGAATAGTGCTCACCCACGGCCACGAGGATCACGTCGGATGTTTGCCGTATGTCCTGAGAGAGTTCAACGTGCCGGTCTACGGCACCAAGATGACCCTCGGGCTCGTGCGGAGCAAGCTCCAGGAATTTGGGCTCGGCAAGGGGGATCTCCGCGAGATAAAAGCCGGAGACAAGCAGAACCTTGCCGGATTCGGGCTGGAGTTTATAGAGGTAAACCACTCCATTCCCGGCGCGGTCGCAATCGCGATCCGGACGAACGCCGGCCTGATCGTCTTCTCCGGTGACTACAAGATCGACCTGACGCCGATAGAAGGCTCCCCAATGGACCTTGGACGCTTCGCCGCCCTCGGCAACGAAGGCGTGCTCGCGTACTTCGGCGACTCGACCAACAGCGAGCGCTCAGGTTACGTCCCATCCGAGAAAATCGTGGGCAAAGTCTTCAAGGAGATCTTCGACCGCGCAACAGGTAGGATCATCGTCGCCTCGTTCGCCTCGCATATTCACCGGGTGAAGCAGGTCATTGAGGCGGCTAAAGAACACGATCGACTCGTCGGTGTTACGGGACGGTCTATGATCCGGAACGTCCAGATCGCCCGTGAACTCGGCTACCTGGACCTACCGGACGCCATGATGGTGGACCAGAAGGACATCCACCGGGTCCCGGACGCGGATATCGCGATCCTGACCACTGGTTCGCAGGGCGAACCTATGGCGGGCCTCTCCCGGATCGCCAGCGGCACCCACCGGAGCATAGACATCGGACCCGATGATTCCGTGGTCGTCGCGGCTCACCCGATTCCCGGTAACGAGCGGGGTGTATCGCGGACGATCAACAACCTCATGAAGCGCGGCGCCGAGGTCTATTACAGTCCCCACGAATCGGTCCACGTTTCAGGCCACGCGGCCCAAGAAGAGCAGAAGCTCGTTCTCTCGCTCCTCAAACCTCGCTACCTGGTACCTGTTCACGGCGAGTTCAAGCACCTCAAGCACCACTCCGACACCGCGAAAACAATGGGCATCCCGGAAGAGAATATCTTCCTGTTGGAAAACGGGGCTTGCATGGAGTTTCATAAAGGCAAGGCGCGGAGGCTCGATAACGTCGCCGCCGGCATGTTCCTGGTGGATGGCGGCGGCCTGGCCGACGACTCCTCGAGTGTTATGCGGGAGCGGCAGCAACTCGCCGGAGACGGAATGTTTATCGTTGTTGCCCGGATCAACGCCCAGAACGGCAAACTATTGGCCCCGCCGGACGTTATATCTAGAGGCTTCGTTTCTCCTCAGGGGGCTAATGGGCTCGTGGACGCCTCGATCGAGGTGGTCAAAGAGACCCTGGATCGCACCTCGCGGCGTCAGGTTACCGACTGGAGCCAGCTCAAGACCGAGATCCGTAAAGACCTCTCGGGCTTTATATCCAAGCGGACCCGCAAGCGCCCGATCATCCTGCCGCTAATAGTTGAGGTTTGATCTCAGGTCCATACCACATAGTGGGTTTTACGTTCAGGTAGAGCGTTATGCGCTAGACTACGGGCATGGCAACAAAGAAGCGTGCCCCGAAAAAGCCTGTACAGAAGACTCAGAGCAGCAAGGCTCGCGCCTCCGGCTCCCGCAAAAAGGGTAAAGCTGGAGGCGCGTCGTTTTTGAGAGAACACGTATTCTCTCGCGGGTTGCTAGGCGTAGTGTTACTCGCACTCGGACTGTTTTTCACTGCAGCCTTCCTAAGCGATAGTGGAGCGCTCCTGGGCGACCTCGGCCTAACAGGTGCTACGCGCCTTCTAGGAACAGTCGGGTTTGCTCTAGCACCACTAGGGATTCTGGCGGGGGTTCTGCTGCTGATCGGCTACAAGCCCGGCCGCCGGGCATTGGGAGTTGGCCTGCTTTTGGCCGCAGCGGCGACTACACTGGCGGCTTTTTTGCCTGAGGCCCGGCTCTTCGACAGTAGGTTCTATATGGAGGCCGGCGGCCTCGTTGGCAGCGCGATCTACGCTGCCGTGTACTGGGTGGGCGGATTGGTAGGCGCGATCCTGACTCTGACGCTACTCTACGTGGCTTCCCTGGCACTGCTAACAGGGGTAACTTCCAAAAACGCTTTCGACAGCGTAAGAAACTCTTTCCAAAACGGTGTTACCAAACTACGGGATCTGCAGCAACAACGCGCGAAGAAAAAGCCGCCTCTAGAAACCGGGCAAGACAAGCCTCCATACGAGCCTATCTCGGATAATCTTGTCATAGAAGAACCTCCGCCTACAAAGGTGGACGATACGGTTGAGTTGGAAGTATTGACGCCCGGACCTATACAAGCACCGGGGTTTCCCGACGTGCGAGAGGTGGTTTCCGGAGAGTACACGCCTCCGTCTCCTTCCCTTCTGAAGCTTGGTGGTGGCGGGCCGCAGCACGACGCCGAAGAGACCAGTCGTCGCCTCACTCGCGCCCTGGCAGACTTTGGGGTAGAAGCCCAGGTGATACGGGCCGTGGTCGGTCCCCGGGTTACGCGCTACGAACTGCGGCTCGGTAGCGGCGTCAAGGTCGGCAAGGTCAGCAACCTGCAACAAGACATCGCCTATGCGCTGGCGGCCACCGAAGTTCGGATACTAGCCCCTATACCCGGCAAGAGCGCTGTAGGGGTAGAGGTTCCGAATACCCGACCGGCTACCGTGACGCTCGGGGATATCTTCCAGGAATACCCCTCCGCGAACGACTGGGCGCTTCCGGTAGGCTTGGGCAAAGATATTTCGGGTCGGTCGGTCTTCTTCGACCTGGCGGAGATGCCGCACCTGCTGGTTGCCGGGACTACGGGTAGCGGAAAGAGCGTAATGCTCAACTCCTTGCTAACTTCTCTGCTCCTCACCACGGACCCGCGGCGGGTAAAGATGGTGCTCGTGGATCCCAAACGGGTCGAACTCGCGCCGTTCGCACAGATACCACACCTCATAACCCCGGTCGTTACCGATGTTAAGAAAGCGGCCAATGCCCTCTCCTGGGCGGTGGCGGAGATGGAACGTCGGTACGAAGTTTTGGAGAAAATGGGTGTCCGTTCCCTAGACGGCTACAACGAACGGGCCGAGACGCCGATGCCCTATGTGGTTGTCGTGATCGACGAACTCGCGGACCTCATGATGGCCGCTGCCGCGAAAGTCGAGGACGCCGTTATACGGCTCGCCCAGAAGGCGCGGGCGGTAGGCATACACCTGGTGGTGGCGACACAGCGCCCGAGCGTGGACGTTATTACCGGTATGATCAAAGCCAACATCCCGAGCCGGGTCGCGTTTGCAGTATCCAGCCAGGTGGATTCACGGGTCATACTGGACTCCGCGGGTGCGGAAGCGCTCCTAGGTATGGGCGACATGCTCTACAAGCCGGTCTCAGCTTCGAGGACTTCCAGGGTGCAGGGCGCTTTTATTACCGAATCGGAAGTGAGTCGGGTGGTGTCGGCCTGCCGCACGGAGCAGAGCTCCGAACCTAGTTACGTCGAAGAGGTCACGGAGCCAAAGCATGATCCTAAAGAGAACGAGGAGCCCGAAGACGATCTCTTGCAGGATGCGGCTAGCTTTGTAGTATCGACGCAGCAGGCTTCCGTTAGCGCGGTACAGCGGCGATTTAGGGTTGGGTACTCTAGGGCCGGCAGGATCATCGACGCCCTGGAGCGGAAAGGTGTAGTTGGTCCTTACGAAGGCTCGAAGAGTCGCTCGGTCCACGCTACTGAGCTAGAACTCGAATATATCTTTGGGAATGGCGAGGAGACGCTTCCCGAAGAAGACAAACTCGATGCGCCCTGGTAATCTCTGGGAAAGGTCTGCGGGGACTATGGGTGAAAACGAAAACTTCCACGAGCAAGACGGGGCCGCACAGATAGGCCTCACCCTTCAGCAGGCTCGCCAAGAGCGTGGCCTAAGCTACGAAGATGCCGAACGGGATACCAAGATCCGGGTTCGCTATTTGGAAGCTATGGAGCGCAACGATTATGAAGCTTTACCCGGTGTCGTTTACGCGCAAGGTTTCTTGAAAACCTACGCCAATTACCTGGATCTGGACGGCGAAAGACTCGCCCAGGAATTCAAAGACCGACAGTCTACAAGCCCACTATCACAGGATTCCAATGTACGTTCCGTACGCGCCGAGCGCCGCCAAGATCGACCTGGAGCCGCACGCTTTAGGAGGAGGCACAATAGATTGTCTCCCTTGGTGATCATTGGCGCGGTACTAACCCTGGTTCTGCTGGTTATCGTGGTCGGTGTACTGTACTTCGTCGGCCTGCAAGCCTCTCGTTCCACTGAAGGCGCACAATCATCCGAGCCTCAAAGAGCAGAAAACGCCGGGGCCTCCGAACAAGGTAACGCCTCCCAGAACTCGGAGGGCGGATCTTCCGGAGGGGAATCGGGGGCTGGCGCTGGAGAAGACGGCACGGCTCAAGAGCAACCTTCTCCCCAAGAAACTGAGAAACCAGATGCGGGTGGAGCCGGAGAAGAAGCTGCCGCCGAGCCATCTCCCTCCCCTGAGCCTGCCCAGTCTGAGGCCGCAGCCTCGGAGCCGCCTCCCCCTGAAAGCCTTACGATGGAGGTGCGGGTGGAGGGCAATATTTCCTGGCTGAATATCGAAGCGGATGGAAACGTGGTTTTCGTTGAGGTAGCTGAGTCGGGCTTTGTGCAGACTTTCGAGGCTGAGGAGTCGATCACCGTCTGGAGTGGTAACGCCGGCGCGGTGTTCTTATCGGTCAATGGTCAGGATTACGGACAATTCGGAGAATCCGGGCAGACCAAAATCCAAGAATTCAACCTCAAAACTGCCGAGAACTGAGATATTCGGCTTATAGTCCGTTGGGAGCCTGTGCCACCTCCGGTATAATAGTTTTGTAACTATGAAGGTTGAGCGTTGACGGACCAGAAACGTGTTTCGGAGGGTGTAATGGATAAAAGTAAGGCTATGGGGGCGGCGGTCACCCAGATAGAACGTCAGCATGGTAAAGGCTCGATCATGCGCATGGGAGATGACCAGGGTCTTAGAAAGATTCCTTCGATCTCAACCGGCGCCTTGTCGCTGGATCTGGCGCTCGGAGTAGGCGGTCTACCTAGAGGCCGTATCGTGGAGATCTTCGGACCCGAGTCGAGTGGCAAGACGACCCTGGCCCTGCACGCCATCGCCGAAGCGCAGAAGGCCGGCGGCCTGGTGGCCTTTATAGACGCTGAGCACGCCATAGACCCGGCTTATGCCCAGGCTATAGGTGTGGATCTGGAAAACCTATACTTTTCCCAGCCGGACAACGGCGAACAGGCCTTGGAGATCGCCGACACCCTCGTCCGATCCGGCGCCCTGGACGTCGTCGTTATAGACTCCGTCGCCGCGCTCGTGCCTAGAGCTGAGATCGAGGGTGAGATGGGAGATTCTCACGTGGGGCTCCAGGCCCGGCTCATGAGTCAGGCGTTGCGGAAGCTTTCGGGGTCTCTGCACCGTTCGGGAACCATGGCGATCTTCATAAATCAACTCCGAGAGAAGATCGGGGTGATGTTCGGTTCGCCGGAGACGACGCCGGGCGGTCGGGCTTTGAAGTTCTATTCCAGCGTGCGGTTGGATATCCGGCGCATCGGGGCTCTAAAGTCCGGAACTGACACGGTCGGCAACCAGACGCGCGTCAAGATTGTCAAGAACAAGGTGGCTCCGCCGTTCAAGGTGGTGGAGTTCGACATTATGTACGGGGAAGGAATCTCCCGCGAAGGTGCCCTGCTGGACGTTGGTATCGAGGAAGAGATCGTCCAGAAGAGCGGCGCGTGGTTCGCTTATGGAGACGAGCGTTTGGGCCAGGGCCGGGAGAACTCCAAGCAATTCTTGAAAGATAATGAGGATGTTCGGGAGCGCATAACGAAGGAAATCTACGAAAAGCTCGACATCACCCGGGCGGGGGAATCATCTGCGCCCGAAGGAGACGACGCGGAAGAGAAACCCGTAGAAGAACCAGCGGGTCAGGCTCTCTAGAAAGCTCGGATAGTGCCCTGGATAACGAATATCCGGGAGCGCCGGGGAAAGGCACGGGTTTTTGTAGACGGCGAGTTCTGGGCTGAGTTGGATCTAGAAACTGTTTTACAGCGCGGCCTCGATGAGGGGGTCGCGCTTTCCTATGATGAGTTGCGCGAAGTGCGAATTGCTGGAGAGCGGGCCCTGGCTATGGGGCGTGCGCTAAACCTTCTCGGGTATCGTGCCCGTTCATCGAAGGAGATCCGCCAGAGGATAGGGCAGGCCGGATATGTCGAAGAAACTGTAGAGTCTGTGATAGTACGTCTGGAGGAACTCGGATACCTGGACGACGAGCAGTACGCCAGGGAGCTTGCCCGGGAGAAGTCTCGCAAGTACGGTCCACGTAGGGTTTATGGGGATCTCCGTAAGGGTGGATTGGACGAGGCGACTGCGTGGAACGTGGTCGAAGAGGAATTCGCCGGTCGCTCAGAGTTCGATGAGGCTTTCGAAGCGGCGGCGCGGCGTTATAATAGATCCGAGGGATCCGTCGCACAAGCGCGGCGGGTTTACGGTTTCTTGACGCGACGGGGGTATTCGGCTGAGGTTTGCGCCGAGGTAGCGAGTAAATATCGTGGCTCTTCGTTCTAGGAACTGGAGGTAGAAACGGAAACTATCCGGCCGCTACCACCTCGGGGCGACGGCGAGACCATCGCGGCTCCGACTGGCGGACGGCCGCTATGGAGGAAAACCAGTGAGCACTCTTTTATTACTTCTTATCGACCTTGTTATCGGCATATCTATCGGGGCGGCGATAGGATACTTCTTGTGCAAGTCCAGAGTAACGGCAAGCCAGACTGAGGCCCGGGCCGACGCCCAGTCTATTATCGAGGATGCCAATCGGGCTGCCGAGACATCGCGCCGCGAAGCAGAGTTAGCCGCAAAAGAAGCCAATCTTCAACTAAAAGATCAGGCCGAGGCAGAGATTCGTTCCCGGCGGTCGGAAATCACGCGGGTCGAAGAACGTCTGGATAACCGAGACTCGGCCCTCGACCGACGAGAGACAGAACTTGACGAACGTCGACGTGGTCTCACCCAAACAGAAGAGGCTCTCCAGCGGCGAGAGACGGAACTGAAAGACAAGGAGACGGCGCAGCTTCAGGCTCTCGAAGAGGTGTCCGGGTTGAGTCGCAATGAAGCCGAAGCCAGAATATTGTCTACACTTGAAGTAGAGCTAGAAGATCGCCTCGGGCGTATGGTCCACGACCGGACGCTCGAAGCCGAAGAAAAGTCTGATGTCGAGGCGCGGCGGATTATAGCTACTACTATGGAGCGACTGGCTTCGGACCTCACGGCTGAATCTACGGTCAAGGCTGTATCGCTTCCCTCCGACGACATGAAAGGGCGGGTCATAGGTCGGGAGGGGAGGAATATCCGGGCCTTCGAGGCGGCCACCGGGGTCGACGTGATCATCGACGACACGCCAGAGACAGTCGTAATCTCCTGTTTCGATCCCGTTCGTCGCGAAGTGGCGCGGGTGTCGATGGGTCGCCTGGTGGAAGATGGTCGGATACACCCGGGCCGCATCGAGCAGATCGTTTCCAAAGCGAAGAAAGACGTCGAGAAAGAGATGAAGACCGCTGGACGCCAGGCTTTGTATGACGCCAAAATCAGCGGCGGTATGCACGGCGAACTCCAGCGGTTGCTCGGGGCTCTGAAGTACCGGACATCGTATGGTCAGAACGTGCTGGCCCATTCGGTACAGGTCTCGAACCTCTGCGCGATGATGGCCCAAGAACTCGGGGCCAACGTCAAGATAGCCCGTCGGGGTGGACTACTGCACGACGTCGGCAAAGCCATCGACCACGAAGTCGAAGGCACACACGCCCTGATCGGTGGCCGCTACGCCGAGAAGCGGGGAGAATCCGCCGAAGTCGTGCGGGCTATTCGGGCCCACCACCACGAGATAGAGATGGAGACGGTAGAGGATGTCCTGGTCGCTACTGCTGATGCCGTCTCAGCGGCACGCCCCGGCGCCCGGCGAGAGACGACCGAGGCTTACGTCGAGCGTCTTCGGTCTCTAGAAGATCTTGCGCTGTCTCACCGCGGAGTAGATAAAGCCTACGCGATCCAGGCCGGGCGCGAGGTGCGGGTTATGGTCCAACCCTCCGAGGTTGACGACCGCATAGCGGCCAAGCTTGCTTTCGACATCTCCAAGGAGATAGAGAGCGATCTGGAATACCCCGGCCAGATCAAGGTCACCGTCATTCGCGAGAGCCGGGTCAGCGAGGTAGCCCGCTAGAGATATCTTGGAAGGCCCTTACAGAGACCTGGGCTCCGGATTTGCGCGCCTTACGGGTACAGAAGGTGTGCGTCGTGGGCCTTCCCACATTAACTCCGTCGAAGATGCTTTTCTGGAGCTGCTGCGAAACTCCCGGGACGCCGGCGCCCACAACATCTACGTCGCCTCCTCTCTTCAGGCACGTCGCTACCGTACCTTAACGGTCCTCGATGATGGCCACGGTATCCCTGAATCCTACAAAGACCTCATCTTCGAGCCGGGGGTGACCAACCGCCACTTGGAAGCTGAACCCACCTCGCCAACACTAAATAAATCGACCAGCAGAGGCGGTCAGTCCCTCTACCATATAAAGAATATAGCCATCGACATCAAAGTGCCCTCCACAGCCAATCCCACTTCAGTACAGATCACGCTGGACACCCGCACCCTCCCAGAACGTGCCCTGCAAGCAGGAACCCGACTCTCCCATTCAAACCTGCGTGGAACAGCCCAAAACTTCCTAGCAAGTAACGCGCCGAACTCAAAACTCACCATCTACTACGGCTCGCCAGCGACTATAATAGCTACACTACTTCAAAGCCACATAATACAAACAAACGAAACAAGCGGTATTGACGCGAGCTTTCTAGTTGAAGAGGGGGAGAGGTTAGGGATTGTTGTTTCCCTCCGCACAATACAGCGGATATGCCGAGGAGAGATAGAGCCAGTCGGTAAGGTCGTGGAC